>JASLYQ010000015.1 GCA_030739735.1 Alphaproteobacteria bacterium
TCAGAAGTCGTCTCGAATGTTGGCGAGGTATAGAAATAAATGTCATCGGCAGAAAGTGCCTCACCTGCTTGAAAACGCTCGTTCGTTTCCGGCGTAAGAACGACTCGACCTGTATAGCTGGTGAAGATGATCGAGCCATCATCCGCCTTGATAGACGCACGTACGTCGAGCTTAAGGGTGCCATTCGGCATAATTCGCAGCCAGTCGGCAGAGGGACCGATGATTTCGCCCTCGATATTGGGCCCCTTGACCCAACCGCCAGGTTTGACGTTATAGATCAAGAAGTCACTGTTGGCGACTTGAGGCGGCTCAAGCGGCGCATGAAGTGTCATCAAGTATTCACTGTCTATGCTAGTGCTCTGGGCGGTCGCGTTGCCAGCTAATCCGGCAATCATTATGGCACTTATCAATACTATCTTGAATCTTATTCCCTGGACCATATCAGAAGTCTCCCATTTTCTGTTTCGATCTAGGCCGGAGCCACATCACCACGCCAGCACAGTCACCTTAATCCAAATATTGTGAGTGACACAACCCAGAGTCGCGCAGAGCTTGTGGAAGTCTACTTTTCGGGTAGTCAAGTTTACACCATCTGCTTTATGTCGGCCTCCGCACTGTGCCAGAACGTGAATGGAGGCCGGTTGTGGTCTGGCTGACTTGCCTACAAATATCTGATAATAATGAAAAAATCTTCAATCATGGTTGAGATTGATCAGTGACCCCAGCGATGTCAACGTGGTGCTCTCCCACTGAGCCGCGCGCCCAATAGTGCGCGCTATAGTCATCGATCTTCGCTTGGCACGCGGCGACGGCCACCAGCTGCCGTGCCGTGCCAGCGGCTGACGGTGCCGCTGTCGAGACCGAACAGGTCTAGCACTCTGCCGAGGCTGTGGTCGACCATGGCCTCGAGGCTCTCGGGCCGCGCGTAGAAAGCAGGCACCGGCGGCGCGATTATCACGCCAAGCTCTGCGAGGCGCGTCATGTTGGCCAGATGGATGGCGTGGAGGGGCGTCTCGCGCACCATCAGCACCAGCTTGCGCTGCTCCTTGAGGGTGACATCGGCGGCGCGGGTCAGCAGATTGCCGCAAAGTCCGGTGGCAATCTCCGACATGCTGCGCACCGAGCAAGGTGCAACGATCATGCCAAGGCTACCGTGGGAGCCGCTCGACGGGGCTGCAGCCAGATCATCGATCGGATACCAGGCGTCGGCCAGCTCACGCACCGCCGCCAGCTTGCGGTTGGTCTCGTGGGCCAAAGTAATCTCCGCCGTGCAACTCATCACCAGATGGGCCTCGACAGCTAGGGGCTGCAACAGCTCTAGCAGCCGCACGCCGTAGATTGCGCCCGAGGCGCCGCTGATGCCGACCATCAGCCGCGGCGCAGCCATGCCTCAGGCTCCGCGCGCCAAGCGCTCGATGGTGCCGGATGTACTGTGACCGGGCTCTAGATTGGCCAACACCACCCGTCCGCCCCAGCGGCGCACCAGCTCAGCCCCGACAACCTCGTCGAGAGCATAGTCGGCCCCCTTAACCAGGACGTCAGGACGGAAGCGCTCGATGAGCGGCAATGGCGTATCATCGGTGAACACCACGACAAGGTCGACGTCCTCCAACGACGCCAGAACTAAGGCCCGCGCAGCCTCGCCCTGTACGGGCCGATCGGGGCCTTTGAGGCGCGCCACCGAGGCATCACTGTTAAGCCCGACGATGAGCCGGTCACAGGATGCTTGGGCCTGCCGCATGAGCGAGACATGGCCCGGATGCAGTAGATCGAAACAGCCGTTAGTGAAACCGATGCGCTGGCCCTGCTGGCGCCAGCCTGCAATGCGCTCGTCGGCCCGGTCGGCGGCAAGAACCTTGGATTCGCTGTCGAGAACATCGCCGTGGCGCAACGCGGCTTCAAGGTCACCGGCGGTAACCACCGCAGTACCGACCTTGCCGACCACAATGCCTGCCGCGACATTGGCGAGGCTTGCCGCCTCGGCTGCCGGCAAGCCACAGCCGAGTGCCGCGGCCAAGGTCGCGACTACCGTATCGCCAGCGCCTGAGACATCGAACACGTCCTGGCCTCGGGCCGGCAAATGAACCGCCTCGTCGGCGCCAACCAAGCTCATGCCGCGGCTGCCGCGGGTGGCGAGGACCGTGTCAATGCCGCAGTTGGCGATCAGGGCTCGCGCCGCCGCCACCACCTCGTCATCATCGCCGGCCGCTTGCCGGGTCGCCGCAACCAGCTCGCTGCAGTTCGGGCTGATCACACTGGCGCCGCGATAGCAACTGAAGTCATCGCCCTTCGGATCGACGATGACCGGGACGTTGACCGCACGCGCCTCCACGATGACGGCCTCGATCAAGGTCGCTGTCAGTGCACCTTTGCCATAATCCGAAAGCACCACCGCCTGATGCTCTTTGATGGCGTCGACTGCGGCACGCTGTAAGTCCTCGGCGATGGCGGAGCTGACCGGTTGGGGCGTCTCGTGATCCGTTCGCAGGAGGTGCTGACCAGCCGCAAGATAGCGGCTCTTGATGGTCGAGACCCGCTCGGGATCGGTCAGCAAATAAGCCTCAATGCGCGGCTCGGCACCGATCATGGCCGCCAACTCGCGCCCCACTGTATCGCGACCCAGCAGGGACAGGAATGTGCAGGACGCACCGAGCGAGATCAAATTGCGGGCGACGTTGCCAGCGCCGCCGGGCATCGCCAGCTCGCTTTCCACCCGCATCACCGGAATCGGCGCTTCGGGCGAGATGCGCGACACTTCGCCATAGATAAAGCGATCGAGCATGAGATCGCCAATGCACAACACAGAGGCGCCGGCAAGCTGCTCGACGTGCTCGGCGAGACCCGTCAGGTCGCTCATCGCCGCGCGCCCACCCGTAGTCTCAAGCGACGGCGTCTCTGGTCTTGAAAAGCGTCTCCGCGTCAAGCGCTTCCTCGGGCTTCGTTTCCAGCGCCGGTTCGGGTGGCGGTGGTGGCGGCGCCACCGCCTCCGGTCGCCGCTTGCGCGCCTTCACCAAGTGCTCCTCAAGGTCGGTCTGGCTGCAAATGCCGAGCAATACCGGATCGCGCGGCTGAATATTACTGATATTCCAATGGCTGCGGGTGCGCACCGCCTCGATGGTCGGCTTGGTGGTTCCGACCAGCTTGCATATTTGCGCATCCGAAAGCTCGGGCGTGTACTTCAGCAACCAGGAGATCGCATCCGGCCGCTCACCGCGCTTGGAGACCGGCGTATAGCGCGGCCCCTTACGGCGGGGTACGTCAGGCACTTCAGCTTGGCGCAGCGCCAGGTTGGCCTCAGCATCAGCCTCGCAGCGTGCCACTTCCTCGCGCGTTAACTGTCCGTTAGCGGTGGGATCGAGACCGACGATACCCACGGCGACCTCACCGTCGGCAATGCCCCGCACCTCTAACAAATGCAGACCGCTGAAATCGGCGATCTGCTGAAAGGTCAGGGTCGTGTTCTCGACCAGCCAAACAGCGGTTGCCTTCGGCATCAGCAGCTGTGCCATGGGTTGTTTCCTTTCGTTATCCGGGTCAGACCGCACTATATAGTACCGGACGGCCCGCAGCGAAAGGCGCTTAGAGAGTCAACATGATCTTACCGATATGGTCGCCCGCTTCCAGCGCCGCATGGGCGCCGGCGGCCTCGGCTAGCGAGAAGGTGGCATGTATCACCGGACGCACCCGGCCGGCAGAGAGCAAGGGCCAGACCTTTTCGCGCAGGCAGTCGGCCATTCTGGCCTTTTCCTCGATACTGCGCGGACGCAAGGTCGAGCCGCTCAGCCATAAGCGCTTGCGCATGATCGTGAACAGATCAACCTCCGCCTTTACACCTCCCTGCAAGGCGATGAGCACCAGGCGCCCGTCCTCGGCCAGCGCCTCGAAATCTCGCGCCACGTAGGAGCCGGCCACCATGTCCAATATGACGTCAACACCGCGCCCCCCCGTGGCCTCGGTGACGATGGCCACGAAGTCCTCGTCGCGGTAGTCTATGGCGCGCTCGGCGCCGAGTTTCTCGCAGGCCGCGCGCTTTGCAGCTGTCCCGGCAGTGGCGAAGACCCGCGCACCGAAGGCCTGAGCCAGCTGGATAGCGGCCGTGCCGATGCCACTGGCACCGCCATGAATCAGCACGCTTTCGCCGCCGGTAAGGGCGGCACGCTCGAACAAATTTGTCCAAACGGTGAAGAACGTCTCTGGCAAGGCCGCAGCCTGAACCGCATCGAAACCGTCAGGATAAGGCAAAGCGTGGTCGGCATGAGTCAGACAATATTCGGCATAGCCGCCGCCCGGGGTCAGAGCGCATACCGCATCACCGATCTTAGGACTGGCAACGCCGGGGCCGACTGCGGCCACCTCGCCCGCAACTTCCAGACCAGGCAGGTCCGAGGCACCCGGCGGCGGCGGGTAGGCGCCGGCCCGCTGCATCAGGTCGGGTCGGTTGACCCCGGCAGCTGCAACCTTGATCAGAATCTCGCCGTGCCCCGGTTGCGGCAGCGGCCGCGCAGCGGGCATCAGCACCTCGGGGCCGCCGGGGGTGGAAATCTCCACGGCGATCATGGTCTCGGGCAATATCGTTGTCACGGTCGCAACACCATCCCTTCGCGGGCCACAATAGAGCCGAACCGCTCTGCCTCAAGCTCGTTCGCCACCTGGTCCATGAAGGCGTCGTCATGATCCGGGTCGTGGTGGAAGAGGACCAGCGTGCCGACATTCGCCGCCTCCGCTAGGCGCACACCCTCCCGCCATGTGGAATGGCCCCAATCGCGGTGATCCTCAAATTCCTCATCGGTATAGGTGCTGTCATAGATGAAGATGTCAGCACCGTCGATGAGCCTGAGAATATTGCGGTCGGGCTCGCCCGGCACGTGTTCAGTATCGGTTACGTAGCAGATCGAGCGGCCTTGGTGCTCGATACGGTAGCCGGTGGCACGGTTGGGATGGTTGAGGGGCACAGTCAGCAGCCTGACGCCAGGTGCCGGCTCCAAAACTTCGCCAGCGCCAAAATCACGGAAATCGAGATGCGCACGCATGGTGTCCATCGGCACCGGGAAAAGCGGGTCCATCATAAGATAGGTCAGCACTTCGCGGATGCTGCGCTCTGGCATCAGGTGCCCAGCCCAGACGCGCAGTTCGTATCTCGGATTGAAGGCCGGCGAGAAGAAGGGAATGCCACAGATGTGGTCGAAATGGGTGTGGCTGAAGAAGAGATCGGCGGAAAAACCGCCCCCAACGCCGCGCTTGCCCGTAAGATCGGCGCCGAGCGCATGGATTCCCGTGCCGGCATCGAAGATCAGCATGCGCTCACCACAGCAGACCTCCAGGCACGCCGTATTACCGCCGTAGCCGGCCGTACCCGGACCCGGGCAGGCGATGCTACCCCGCACACCCCAGAAGCGAACAAAAAAGTTGTCCGTGTCGGCCAAGTTTCTTTCCAGCCAGGGCCCGCCACCGCCAACATTACGTGCTCGTCATCCGCTACAGCAAATCGACGATACGTAAACACGGGCACATTGCAACACGCTTGTTATAGCGTAAGCTCGGCAGGCCGTAGGGGGAAGGGAAGCCATGGACATATTCGATGACCCGCCGCGGCCGACCGCGGACGGCAAGACCCTACCGCGCAAGCTGGACAGCTTGTCGATAGAAACCTTAAACGATTATATCGGCGAGCTTGAGGAAGAGATCGCGCGGGTTCGCACGGAGATCGACAAGAAGTGCGGCCTGCAGGCCGCCGCAGACCAGGTTTTCAAAACATGAGAGCGAGCGGATAACGCCATGGCCGAACCGAAATTCCTCGATTTCGAAACCCTCGCCCTGCATGCGGGGCAACATCCCGATCCAGAATTCGGAGCACGGGCGGTACCGATCTACCAGACCACGTCTTATGTCTTTCCCGATACCGAGACGGCCGCTTCGATGTTCAATCTGGAGCGCGGCGGACATCTCTATTCGCGTATCAGCAATCCCACCGTGGCGGTGTTGGAGGAGCGGCTGGCGGCGCTGGAGAAAGGCGTTGGTGGCATTTGCACCGCGAGCGGCATGGCCGCGCTACATCTCGCCATCTCGACCTTGATGGACGCGGGCGGCCATGTCGTGGCCTCGAAGTCTATTTACGGCGGCAGCTATAACATCCTCTGTCATACTCTGCCTCGTTTCGGAATCACAACGAGCTTTGTCGACCCACGCGATCCAGCGGCCTTCAAGGCCGCAATCCGCCCCAAAACACGGCTGATCTTCGGCGAAACCCTGGGCAATCCGGGGCTCGAGGTGATGGACATTCCCGCCATCGCCGAGATCGCGCATGCAGCGCGCATCCCGCTGATGATCGACAACACCTTTGCCACGCCGCATCTCTGCCAGCCGCTGACCATGGGGGCCGATATTGCCCATCACTCGGCGACCAAGTTCCTCGGCGGTCATGGCGTCGCCATCGGCGGCGCTCTTGTCGAGGGTGGGCGTTTCGATTGGGAGACCGGCGACTTCCCAACCCTGACCGAGCCTTACGAGGGTTATCACGGTCTCGATTTCTCAGAGGAGTTCGGCCCGGCGGCGATGATCATGCGCGCCCGCGCCGAGGGCCTGCGTGATTTCGGCTACTGCATGAGCCCGCAGACCGCCTTCTATATTCTCATGGGCGTGGAGACCCTGGCCGTGCGCATGGCGCGGCATGTGGAAAACACGCGCGCCGTAGTCGAGTATCTGGTGGCTCACGAGGCGGTCGACTGGGTGACCTATCCTGAGTTGCCAGAACATCCTGACCACGACCTCGCTAAGCGCCTGTTGCCCAAGGGCTGCGGCGCCATTTTCTCTTTCGGCATCAAAGGCGGCCGCGACGCGGGACGCAAGTTCATCGAGCGCTTGCGCCTGTTCTCACATCTCGCCAATGTCGGCGACGCTAAATCGCTCGTTATCCATCCGGCCAGCACCACGCACCAGCAGATGAGCGCCGACGAGCTCAAGGCGGCAGGCGTCGGTGAGGAATTAGTTCGTCTCTCGATCGGCCTCGAGAACGCAGACGATATCAAGGAAGATTTAGGCCAGGCGCTGCGCGCTTCGCAAAGGAGTTGAGGCGATGATCGAACTAGAGGTCGACGGCAGGACGGCGCACGCAGCGACCGGCGGCAAGCCGTTCGATGCTGACTTGCCGCTCGTGGTCTTCGTCCACGGCGCCAACCTGGACCACACGGTTTGGGCTCTGCAAAGCCGCTATTTCGCCTATAACGGCCATGCCGTGCTGGCCCTCGACCTGCCCGGTCACGGCCGTTCGGCCGGGCCCGGCCTCGACAGCATTCCAAAGATGGGTGCCTGGATCTGGCGCCTCGTCGATGCCACGGGCGCAAAGGACGCGGCGCTAGTCGGGCACAGCATGGGCGCCCTGGTCACGCTCGAGGCGGCCCGCCAGGCACCGAATTGCAGCCGCGCCCTAGCCCTGGTCGGCGCCAGCGCGCCGATGCCGGTCAGCGACGGCCTGCTCGCCGCCACCCGTGAGGATCCGTCTCGGGCGCGGCGCATGATCATCTCCTATGCCTACGGCCAGCGCAGCCATGTCGGCGGCATGCGCGTGCCGGGCCTGTGGATGTCGGGCGGTGGGTTGTCTCTGCTGGACCGCGGCGACGATAAGGTGCTGGCCCAGGATTTCAGCGCCTGCAACGCCTATGACGAGGGGCCGCAGGCGGCAGCGGAGGTAACCTGCCCGACGCTCGTGGTCTGCGGCGACGACGACCGCATGACACCGGAACGTGCCGGCCGAGCTCTGGCGGAGAGCTTCGCCGACGCCCGCGTTACAGTCATTCGCGACTCCGGCCACATGCTACCCACCGAGCAACCCGACCGGACCTTGGATGCGCTGGCGGCGTTTCTCTGATTTAGGCTCTACAGGCTATTGTGCGAAAGCGATTGTGGTGCAATGGCATTTTCTGGCATGATGCCGGATGACATCGTAACACACGAGTGACATCTACCTGCGATTCTCTATTATGCAGCTGTACCATCTAATGGGGAGGACGAATAATGGGTACGTATCTCAGCGAAAAAGAGCTAGCGGGGCTCGACCCCGCGCAGAGCGGCTTTGGCTCAGCGGTGCCGACGCAGATGATCTCGAATGGTGAGTTCAATCCGTTGCCGCAGACGCCGAAGCAGAAGCAGGTCGAAGCGCGACTTACGGAGCTGGCCGAACTGCATGGCAAGAAGCAAGGGCTCGATCGTCGTGCATTCCTGCAGTCGAGCTGCGGCATGGCAGCCGCATTCGTGGCCATGAATGAGGTCTACGGGAATGTCTTTGACGTCAGCGAGGCCGAGGCGGCGACGCCGGAGATGATGGTTGAGCGCGCGGCAGCGCTATCACACCAGTTTATCCTCGACGACCAGACCCATTTCCTGCATGACGATTTCAATCAGGAAGGGCTGTTGGGTCTTGGCGTCTTTGCTTCCGAGCATTGGAACCCGGCACTCGATCCGGCCGACCTGTCGCTCTACTACTACAAGTTCGAGAATTACGTGCGGCAGATCTTCTTCAACAGCGACACCAAGGTGGCGCTGCTGAGCGGCGCACCGTTCGATGATCCGTCTTGGTGGCTGCTTCCCAACGATCAAATCAAGGAAGCGGTCGACATGGTCAACCTCGTCGCGGGCTCGCGGCGCATGCTTGGCCACTTCGTCATCACGCCCGGCCAGGACGGCTGGATGGACGAAGTCGATCGGGCCATTGACGAGGTGCATCCGGACGGTTGGAAGTCCTACACCATCGGCGATCCGCTCTCGGCAGCGACCAAGTACCCATGGCGCCTCGACGACGAGGAGTTGATGTACCCCTTCTACGAGAAGGCGATGAAGGCCGGCATCAGGAACGTCGCCTGTCACAAGGGCTTGGCACCCGCCGACTACGAGGAAAGCTGGAAGGATGTCTGGCGGTATCAGACCCCTTGGGATATCGCCAAGGTCGCTAAGGACTGGCCGGACATGAACTTTATCATCTACCACGGCTGTCTCCGTGCCTTCCTTGAGCTACCCGACGTATCCTTGGCCCACTTCGAGGCAACCGGTGAGATCGAATGGTCGAGCGACCTGGCCAGAGTCGTCTCTGAGAATGGGCTGACCAACGTCTATGCTGAACTCGGCACCAGCTTCGCCAACTCGGCGACCGCTAATCCGCGCTTTGCCGCAGCGCTGCTTGGGACTTTCATCAAGCACATGGGTGCCGATCAGGTCGTTTGGGGCACGGATTCGCTCTGGTATGGCAGCCCGCAGTGGCAGATCGAGGCCATGCGCCGCTTAGAGATCCCCGAGGACATGCAGAAAAAGCATGGCTTCGCTCCCATGGGCGGTGCCACCAGCGCGGTCAAGAACCAGATCTTTGGTTACAACTCGGCCAACCTCTTCGAGCTCGACGTGCGCGAAGCTATGGCCCCGTTGGAGGCGGACAAGTTCGCCGCGATCAAGGACAAGTACGACGCCCAAGGCGGGCTGCATCCAAACGCCGCCTCCGGCTTCATCGACACCTCCGCCGCCTAATCGGCGCGAGTTTCTGACCAGGGCCGGAGACCCGTGGGTCTCCGGCCCTTTCTTTTGCGGGTGGCCGGGCGTAAAACAGACTGCGAACCGCCGATTTCGACAAGATGCCATGCAAAGGGAGAAGACGATGGCAACCGTCTTGCGTAAGATTCGAGTTCTCGCCGCGCTCGCGGTACTGCTTCCAGCACTGTCCTTCGGGAGCGCCACAGCCCGTGCCGACGATGCCGAAGCAGGGCGCGAGCTCTATATCGATCTCTGTACCAAGTGCCACGGCCTGATCACCGAGGACGTGATCAGCTGGCGGCCGGAGGCACTGTTGCAGCAAGCCGTGACCATGCCGCTCGGCCCGTCGCTCACCGGGGTCTATGGCCGCGAAGCGGGCATCATGGCCAACTACCCCTATTCGCGCGCCTTCCGCGCGGCGATCGAGAATCCCTGGACCTGGGACGAAGATGCGCTCGACGGCTGGCTTTACAGTAGCCAGGGCTTCATCCGTGGCTCGACCATGTTTCTCAAGGTCGAGGACGATGACCAGCGCGCCAAGGTCATCACGTATCTCAAGAAATACGCGCAGCATCAAGGCCGATAGGCTGTCTACAGCAGATGTCCCGAAACATCCTAGTCCACGCTGACTGCAGCGGCGGCTGGGCTCACGGCCTGACTGCAGCGACTGCGCCGGCCACTCGCCACGAAGCCCATGCAGCGACGTCGGCTCGACCCGCGACACAGTAAATACGGCAAGTTGCCTTCAGACCCTGACCCACAACCCCGAGTGCGAAACCGTGGTCAGCGAGGCCACTGTGAGCATGGCGGGAGAGCCGCCAGAGGACTTGTAGCCGGCGCCAGCGCAACAGCTACGCGGCGGTCATGATACCATCGCGGCGGGCGTGTCGCGTGGAGACGCTTAGTTGCTATCAAGCTCGGTGTCCCAGTAAAGATAATCACACCAACTTTCGTGTAGATAGTTAGGCGGGAAACGGCGACCTATGCGTTGCAGCTCGTGCACGGTAGGCACGCGCGGTGGATTGCGCGGCGACATGGAGCATTCTCTGGGAATGCGGTCACCCTTGACCAGATTACAGTACCCGCAGGCCGTAACCACGTTCGACCAGCGCGTCGCACCGCCACGAGAGCGCGGCACCACATGGTCGAAGGTGAGATCCTCCGAGCGACGTCGCCCGCCGCAATACTGGCATGCAAAGCCGTCACGCAGAAATACGTTAAAACGGGTAAAGGCCGGCCGATGGTCAGAGCGCACGTAGGATTTGAGTGAGACTACGCTCGGCAACCGTATGCACCACGACGGCGAATGCACCTCGCGCTCATATTCGGCGACAATATTGACGCGCTCGAGGAAGACGGCCTTGACCACTTCCCGCCATGGCCAGAGCGACAACGGGAAGTAACTCAACGGGCGGAAATCCGCGTTGAGTACGAGCGCCGAGCAGCTATTGAGCGCAACTGTCACCGGTCTCTCCCTGGCCTCAGACCCTTTTGCTGGAGCGAGTTTAGGCGGGCCGCGCTGGCAGGGCAAGCCGCGCCGTATTGAAGTTTTGGTTTCCGCCTCTTCGCTTCGCCCATACAATCGCGTCGCCACTGCCACAGAGAGGCGGTAGTACGATGATGATTGTGATGGGAAAACCGCGAATGAGCATGCTCGACAGACGCGCCTTCCTTGCCGGCGCGGCAGCAATAGCAGCGGGCGGTTGCGCCGATGACGACAATTTCAGCCTGATCGCTGATGACGACGACACGCCGCTGGTAATCCCGCCAGAGGGCCAGGCGCGCGTTGCCGTGCGCGGCGGCGAAATCTGGTATCGCGTTGTGGGCAACGGCCCCGGCGCCCCTTTGCTAGTGGTGCATGGTGGGCCCGGCCTCAGCCACGACTATCTGCTGCCCCTCGAAGCGCTCGGCCGCGATCGCGCGGTGATCTTCTACGACCAACTCGACTGCGGCAAGTCGGACAAGCCCGGCGCACCAGCCAACTGGCAAATCTCGCGCTTCGTCGACGAGATCCGCGTATTGAGCGCAAGTCTGGGGCTCAATCGCTACCATCTGCTCGGCCATTCCTGGGGCGGACTGCTGGCCGCTGAGTTAGCTGCCACCAACAGCCGAAACCTTGTCTCCTGCGTACTTGCCAGCCCATTGATCAGCGCTCAGCAATGGATGTCCGACAATCTGCGCTGGCGCAAACTTCTACCGTCCGAAGTGCGGCAGGTACTGGACGAGAACGAGGCCGCCGGTACGGTGCGCAGCACCGCATACCAGCAGGCGGCTATGGCCTTCTACCGCCGCCATCTCTGCCGCATGGAACCCTGGCCGCAGCCCCTGATGACCTCGCTCGAGGAGGGCAACTCCGCGCTCTACCGGACCATGTGGGGCGAGACCGAGTTCCGCGCCACGGGCAGTCTGCACGACTATGACGGCACGCCAAATCTGGCGCGCATTACGGTGCCACTGCTGTTCACCTGCGGTGAGTTCGACGAGGCCCCGCCGGCGACGCTGCACCGCTACAGCAAACTGGCGGTGGGTTCGGAAGTGCGCGTCTTCACCGACGCCTCGCACACGGCGCATCTGGAGCAGGAAGAGGCCTACATCCACGCGCTGGCCACTTGGCTCAACGGCATCGGCTAAACGAGGAAGAAATGGAAATGGTAGAGCTGTGCAATCCGGTTCGTGAGCGCATCGACGCGGGTCAACTAGCGATCGGCATGGGCCTACGCCAGGCGCGCACGGTCGATATCGCCAAAGCCATGAAGACGTGTGGCTATGACTGGCTGTTCATCGACATGGAGCATGGCCTGTTCTCGCTCGACGACGCGGTACAGATCAGCAATGCCGCACAGGACGCGGGCGTTGCACCCTTCGTGCGCGTGCCGGGCTACGAGCACTACCACGCCAGCCGCGTGCTCGACGGAGGCGCCATGGGCGTCGTCTTCCCGCATGTGGATACGCCCGAGCACGCGGCAACCCTGGCGAGCTATTGCAAATATCCGCCCGACGGCAAACGCTCGATGGGCGGCACCATGGCGCAGCTCGACTTCGCGACCCTGCCAACTGACGAGATGGCAGCTGCGGTCAATTCTGGCACCATGGTAGTGATGATGATCGAGACGCCGCTGGCCGTAACCAATGCTGATGCCATCGCCGCCGTACCGGCAGTCGATGCCCTGCTCGTCGGTACCAACGATCTCTGCCTAGAGATGGGCATTCCCGGCCAAATTGGCCATGACCGCGTGGTCCAGGCCTATGAAGTGATCATCGCCGCCTGCAAGGCGCACGGCAAAATTCCGGCACTCGGTGGCGTTTACACTCCGGACCTCATGGAGCGCTATGTCGGCATGGGTATGCAGATGGTGCTCGGTGGTAGTGACATGGCGCTACTGATGTCCGCCGCCAAGGAGCGCAGCGCCTTTCTGCGCGGCCTGCAAGACTGACGTCCGCCTGCCTTGCCAAGCGCCTCACCCTGGGTCACCCGCTTTGCGCCGAGTCCCACGGGGTTCATGCATCTCGGCCACGCCTATGCAGCGCTGTTCGCCTGGAGCGAGGCCAAGCGGCGGCACGGCCATTTCCTGCTACGCATCGAGGACATCGACCAGGGTCGCACGCGCGAGGTTTTCGAGAGCGCTATATACGAGGATCTCGCTTGGCTTGGCCTCGACTGGGAGACGCCGGTGCGACGCCAGTCCGAGCATATGGAGGACTACGTCGCAGCATTGACACGGCTCGACGAGCTCGGCGTGATCTATCCCTGCTTCTGCTCACGCCGTGAGATCCGCGCCGAGATCAAGCATGCCGGCGAGGCGCCGCACGGGCTCGACGGCGTGATCTATCCCGGCACGTGCCGCAGCCTCGCCTACGAGGCGCGGCACCAGGGCATCCTCATGGGCCGCCCGCATGCCTGGCGCCTCGACATAGCGCGTGCATTGGAGATCACCGGACCCCTCGAATGGAGCGACCGCGCCGCCGGGCAGCAGGCGGCGGACGTACTCACCGCCGGCGACATAGTGGTGGCGCGCAAGGACGTGCCAACCAGCTATCACCTCGCAGTCACGGTTGATGACGGCATCCAGGGTGTCACCCTAGTCACCCGCGGTGACGATCTATTTCACGCCACCGCCATCCACCGCCTGCTGCAGGCACTGCTCGATATCCCGGCGCCGACCTGGCACCACCATTCCCTGATTACCGACTCAAGCGGCGCGCGGTTAGCCAAGCGCAATCGCGCCACGACCTTGCGGTCACTGCGCAGGGCCGGCAAAACACCGGCAGAATTGCGCGCTATGGTGGGCTTCGCATAAGCAAGCGATACGGGAAAGGGTCTCTTAGCGGCTTAGCGTGCTCAGCCAAGTGCTCACCTACCAGAGCTATCTCGCCGACGACAGGACCAGTCTCGACAACCTTTTCTTTTATCCGATCCTCTGCTACGCCAATTTTATTCGCGAAGGCCGTGACCCTTTGGAAAAGTGCCTGCGATCACGGCTTGGCTTGCGCGCCTCGGCGAGCGCGTGTCGGTACAGGCCATCATGCTATCCGTCGATAAGCTTTAAGACAACGATCTATCAGAGGAATCCCGCACCATGAGCAGACTATTTGGCGCCGAGCACCGCGCCCTTCAGGACGCGTTCGACACTCGCCGCGTTGCCGATAAAATCGAGGCCATCGCAGTGACCACCGAGCTGAGTGAGTCCGACCAAGCATCTATAGCCAGCCAGGACATGTTCCTGCTCGCTACCGTTGACGAGAACGGCCGGCCAACGGTCTCCTACAAGGGCGGCGATCCTGGATTCGTCAAGGCGGTCGACGCCAAGACCATCGCTTTTCCGCTCTATGACGGCAACGGCATGTTCTATTCCGCCGGCAACGTGGTCGACAATGCCAATGTCGGCCTGCTATTCATCAATTTTGAGAACCCGCTGCGCATGCGTATCCAGGGCACCGCGACGGCCAGCGTCGATGACCCGCTGATGAGCGAGTTCCACGAGGCTCTGATGGTGGTCCGCGTCACGGTCGAGGAGGTTTGGCCCAACTGCAACCGCTATATCCACCGCCGCCAGCGCACGGAAGCGTCTCGTTACGTACCGCGTGAAGGCACCAAGACACCGTTAGCCGGCTGGAAGCGCGTCGATATCGTGCAGGAGGACCTGCCGGCTAAGGATGTCGGCCGGGCCGAGGAGGAAGGCGGCCTGATCACCATCGAGGAATGGTTCGAGAAGGCGGCCACCGGCGCCGACGACGCCTGAACCAAGCGCAGCATTTAATGAGCGAGGGCGAGCGCAGACTGGCGGCCATCCTTAGCGCCGATGTGGCCGGCTATAGCCGGTTGATGGGGCTAACGAGGAAACCACGGCCGCCGCGCTCGCCCAAAGTCGCGCTATATTTCGCGAAACCATCGCCGAGTACGGCGCGCCTTTGCCGACCCCTGCCCTAGTGCTTGCGGACTAACCCTCAATCGCCGTGCTTCCTTTCGCTAATATGAGCGGCGATCCGGAAAAAATATTTCTCCGGCGGCATTTTCAAGAACATCACCACCGATGTACGAAGGCCTTCGGCCTATTCGTCATCGCCCGCAGCTTGAGCTTCTCCTAGAAGGGCCGATCTCGAGCCTTAAGCTACCAACCTTGCCAGTTCGCCCACTATGGCACCGAGGTCGTAGTCTTTTGGGGTGAAAACGCGGGCGATGCCCGCGGTACGCAGCGCTTTTGCATCGTCGGGCGGAACAATGCCACCGATCACCACTTGCACGTCATCGACACCGGCTTCGCTCAGACCTTCGAGCAGCGCTGTCGCCAGCGCGCTATGACCACCGGTGAGTACCGAGAGCCCTATCAGATCTACATCCTCTTCGAGCGCGGTTTTGACGATCTCGGCCGGTGTGCGACGGATGCCTTCGTAGATCACTTCGAAGCCGCAATCGCGGGCACGTAGGGCAATTTGCTCGGCACCGTTAGAATGGCCGTCCAGGCCGGGCTTAGCCACCAGCAGGCGTGGCGGGCGGCCAAGACGCTTTGTTGCCGCAGCGACCGTCCGCCGTGCGGCCTCACTGTTGGTTGACGCCACGCGCTCGGCTCCGACGCCCGTGGGCGCGCGGTATTCGCCAAAGACCCGGCGTAGGGTATCAGCCCACTCACCGGTCGTCACGCCGGCCAAGGCGCAGGCAATCGAGGGCTTCATGACATTGCGGCCTTGCCGTACCACGCTTTCCAACTCGGCGAGCGCCGCCTGCGCCGCCCCATCATCGCGGGCCTCCCGCCAGGCCTTCAGGCGTGCAACCTGCTGCGCCTCGGCTTGCGGGTCAATCTCCTGGGTAGCGCCAGCCCCGGCGAGTGGACTTTTTGCACTTTCAGCATAGGCGTTGACGCCGACTACGGTCTGAGCACCGGACTCGATAGCCGCAAGCCGACGCGCGTTCGAGGCCACGAGAGCGGCTTTCATCGTGCCGGATTCGACTGCACCCGCGACATCGCCAAGCGCTGCCATCTCCTCACGCGCCTCAACCATCAGAGCTTTGGTATTCGCCTCGACCACGCTGGAGCCAGCGAAGATATCGGCATGCTCCAGGATATCGGTTTCATAGGCAACGATCTGTTGCGCTCGCAGACTCCATTGCTGATCCCAGGGACGCGGCAGGCCCAGTGCCTCATTCCAGGCCGGCAGCTGCACGGCACGGGCGCGAGCATCCTTCGACAGCACTACGGCCAGCATCTCGATAAGAATGCGGTAGACGTTATTCTCAGGTTGCTGCTCGGTAAGTCCCAGCGAGTTAACCTGCACACCATAGCGAAAGCGCCTGAGCTTAGGGTCTTCTATGCCGTAGCGCTCGCGGCAGATCTCATCCCACAGGCGCGTGAAGGCGCGTAGCTTGGAAATCTCCGTCACCAAACGCAAGCCGGCATTGACGAAAAAACTGACGCGCCCGACAAGCGTAGCAAAACGCTCTTCCGGTATATCGGTCCGGGCATGTACCGTGTCGAGCACGGCGGTGGCATTGGCAAGCGCAAAAGCAAGTTCCTGCACCGGTGTCGCACCGGCTTCCTTCAAATGGTAGGAGCAGATATTGATCGGGTTCCAACGTGGCATCTCGGCTCCGGTGAAGGCGATGATGTCTGTGGCGAGTCTGAGGCTCGGTTCGGGCGGAAAAATATAGGTGCCACGCGAAAGATATTCCTTAACGATATCGTTTTGCACCGTGCCGGCTAGCGCAGTCCGGTCCGCGCCCTGGCGGTCGGCAAGCGCCACGTATAGCGCCAGTAGCCACGGAGCGGTGGCATTGATGGTCATCGAGGTGTTCATGCGCTCGAGCGGCAGGCCGTCGAGCAATCGCTCCATGTCGCCAAGATGCGAGACCGGCACGCCAACCTTACCGACTTCTCCCGCCGCCAGCGCGTGGTCCGGATCGTGACCGGTCTGGGTTGGCAGGTCGAAGGCAATCGACAATCCGGTCTGACCGCGCGCCAGATTGTCGCAAAATAGGCGGTTTGAGACCTCAGGCGTCGAGTGCCCAGCATAGGTGCGCATTACCCAGGGGCTATCGCGCGTCGGTGTGGGAGGACTCTCTGTCATGGCAGCCCTTTATTCAGTGAGTTGGGATTGTGCGCTGCGATAAAGAGAAAGCACAACAGAAAACATCATACTTGACAGGATTATCTTGCCTGCTCAGAGTGTCCTATTGCGTTGCACATTGTGCGATGCAATATGACTTTGACCATGGCTATAGGGAGTGGATCCATGGGAGAGCCTGCGCTTAACATCGAGGCCGTACCGGAGGCACCACGAAAATCGCTGTTTGAGATCGGCGAGATTCCGCCGCTCGGCCACGTGCCCGAAAAGATGCATGCCTGGACGATCCGCCGCGAGCGCCACGGCGAGCCCGAAGCTGCCATGGTCGACGAGGTGGTCCCCGTGCCCGAGATCGACAGCCACGAAGTGTTGGTCATGGTGATGGCCGCAGGGGTCAACTACAACGGCGTCTGGGCCGCGCTCGGTGTGCCGGTCTCTGTTTTCGACGTGCATGGCGCTGACTACCATGTGGCCGGCTCCGATGCCTCAGGTATCGTCTGGGCCGTGGGTTCCAAGGTCACGCGCTGGAAGGTTGGCGACGAGGTCGTGATCCACTGCAATCAGGACGACGGCGACGACGAGGAGTGCAACGGCGGCGACCCCATGTTCAGCCCCAGCCAGCGTATCTGGGGTTACGAGACACCGGACGGCTCCTTCGCCCAGTTCACCCGCGTGCAGGCGCAGCAGCTCATGCCGCGACCCAAACACCTGACCTGGGAAGAGGCGGGCTGCTACGTGCTAACGCTGGCCACAGCCTATCGCATGCTGTTCGGTCATCGCCCGCATATCCTGCGCCCGGGCCACAACGTGCTGGTCTGGGGTGCGGCCGGCGGCTTAGGCTCGATGGCGATCCAGCTCATCGCCACAGCCGGCGCAAACGCCATCGCCATCATTTCGGACGAGGACAAGCGCGATTTTGTCACCCAGCTCGGCGCCCGCGGCGTCATCAACCGCAAGGACTTCGACTGCTGGGGCCAGCTACCCGACGTTGGCAACGCCAAGGCCTATGGCGACTATGCCAAGCGCGTACGTGCCTTCGGTAAGGCCATCTGGGGCATCACCGGTAAAGGCAACGATGTCGATTTCGTCTTTGAGCATCCCGGCGAGCAAACCTTTCCGGTCTCCTGCTTCGTGGTCAAGCGCGGCGGCATGGTGGTCTTCTGCGCCGGCACCACCGGTTACAACCTGACCTTCGACGCGCGCTTCGTCTGGATGCGACAAAAGCGCATTCAGGGCAGCCACTTCGCCAACCTAAAGCAGGCGGCTCAGGCCAATCGCTTAATGGTAGACCGGCGCATCGACCCCTGCATGTCGGAGGTTTTCTCCTGGCACGACATCCCGCGGGCGCACGCCAAGATGCACGCCAACCAGCATCTGCCTGGCAACATGGCGGTTCTCGTGCAGGCCAAGCGTCCCGGTATGCGCACCCTGGAAGAGACACAGGATCTCTAGATGTTGCTCGACGACCTCCAGGCTACGTGCCGGACGGCGCTCGACGGAGCCGAGGCGCTGTTGACGGAAGCGCAGCATGCTGTCTCAACTCGCGTGGAAGCAACAAATATCAATAGCGAACAATTCGCTGTGCATGGACTATCCTGGTATGCAACCTATGTCGAAGCCTTGAGACAAATGCTGGGCTGGGCTGAGAGACTGAAAAAGACGAGTCGCTTTGGCGCCTTGGAACAACTGACGTTGCAGGCTACCTTTGGCGAATATCTCTCGCAGCTGGCGGGTGGTATCGCCATGAGCCAGGTCGAGACGGTACGGCCCAGCGACCTCGGCATCAAAGCGGACACCCTGGAGACCGCCGAGATTGCGTTACTGCGGCGCAGGGGAAACACGGCCGCCGTGCGTCAGGCCATCGCCGATGCCATCGGCGGCGGCAACTTCGCCGATGCGGCGCTTGACAACGAGACCCTGGTGCTCGTCGAGGATCAGTTTCGCCGCTTCTCTGACGAGCGCATCGCACCTCACGCGCAGAACTGGCACCGCGAGGATGTGTTGATTCCCGACGCAGTCATCGCCGAGATGGCCGAGCTCGGCGTCTTCGGCCTCACGGCACCCGAAGATTGGGGCGGTGCCGGGCTTGGCAAGGTGGCGATGTGTGTGGTCACCGAGGAACTCTGCCGCGGCTCGCTCGGCGTCGGCTCGCTGGCAACGCGCTCAGAAATTGCTGTCGAGCTCATTCTCGCCCATGGTACAGAAGCGCAGAAGCAGCGCTGGCTGCGCCCCATCATCTCGGGCGACGTGCTGCCGACCGCCGTCTTCACCGAGCCCGACACGGGCTCTGACCTCGGCAACCTCAAGACCCGCGCCAGCCGCGACGGCGAGGACTGGCAGATTACCGGCGCCAAGACCTGGACCACCCATGGCGCCCGCGCCGACCTGATGACCCTGCTGGCGCGGACTGACGCCGAGCGGCCAGGTTACAAAGGTCTCTCGATGTTCTTGGCGCCGAAGCCACGCGGCACTAATGCAGAGCCTTTTCCGGCTAATGGCATGAGCGGTGGCGAGATTCGCGTGCTCGGCTATCGCGGCATGAAAGAATACGAGATCGCCTTTGACAACTTCGCCGTGCCCGGAGACTGCCTGCTCGGCGAAGCGGAGGGGCAGGGCTTTAAGCAGCTCATGGCGACCTTCGAGGCGGCACGCATCCAGACTGCCGCACGCGCCACCGGCGTCGCCCAAAGTGCGCTCGAGCTTGGGCTCGCTTATGCCAACGACCGCAAGCAGTTCGGCCGCCCCATCTATGCCTTTCCTCGCGTCTCGGGCAAGCTTGCCTGGATGGCAACGGAAGTGATGATCGCCCGCCAACTGACCTGGTTCGCCGCGCGCGAAAAGGACCTGGGCCACCGCTGCGATCTCGAAGCAGGCATGGCCAAGCTGCTAGCCGCCCGCGTCGCCTGGGCGACTGCCGACAACGCGGTGCAGATCCACGGCGGAAATGGCTATGCCGAGGAATATCCGGTCAGCCGCGTACTGGTGGATTCACGCATCCTCAACGTCTTCGAAGGTGCCGCCGAGATCCAGGCCCAGATCATCGGACGACGCTTGCTTGGCGGGAATTAGAGCGCTTTCAAATCATACGCGATCACTTGAGGGCCGTGTATGGTGGGAAAGTGCTCTAGCCTGTAAAAGAGCATTATGACAGACACATACGACTACATCATCGTCGGCGCAGGCTCGGCCGGGGCGGCTCTGGCCTATCGCCTGACAGAGGATCCCAACACGCGCGTCCTCCTGCTTGAAGCGGGCAAAAGCGTCCATCCACTTTCGCGTCTACCGGTCAGCTTCGGACTGTTCATCGACAAGCCTGGCGTAAACTGGCGCTATTTCTCCGATCCAGAGCCCGGCACCACCAACCGGAAGATTCCCGTGCCCCGGGGCAAGATGCTGGGTGGCTCGTCATCAATCAATGGTCTGGTTTATGTCCGCGGCCAGACCCTCGACTACGACACCTGGGCGCAGATGGGCAACCGCGGTTGGAGCTGGCAGGACATCGCGCCGGTCTTCAAGCGCATGGAAGACTATCCCGACGGCGGCGGCGATACCCGCGGCCGCGGCGGCCCGCTTGGCCTCTCAGAGGTGCCGGACGAGAACCCGCTCTACGACGCCCTGATGGCGTCAGCCGAGTCGATCGGCATCCGGCGCACCGCCGATTACAATGGCCCCGAGCAAGAGGGCGTGGGCAAAACCCAAGCAACCATCCAACGCGGCCGACGCATGAGCACAGCGCACTGCTATCTGCGTCTGGCGGCACGACGCGCCAACCTTAACATCGTCACCGAGGCGCTGACCGAGCAGCTGCTACTCGACGGTAAGCGGTGTACCGGCGTCACCTATTCACGTGGTGGCCAACACACGGAAGCCAAGGTCACGCGCGAGGTCGTCCTCAGCGCCGGCACCATCGGCTCGCCGCAGATCCTCGAGCTCTCGGGCATCGGCCAGCCCGAGCTGCTGCAAGCCCACGGCATTGCGGTGCACCACGAATTGCCCGCGGTCGGCGAGTATTTTCGCGACCACATGATGGCGCGGGTCCAGTGGTGCATCGCCAAAGCCGGTGTCTCCTACAATGAGCGCGTCCGCGGCTTTGGTCTGGTTGTCCAGGCGTTGAAATATGCGGCTAGCGGCAGCGGCTTCCTCAGCCTACCCTCAGCACCGCTCGTGGCTTTCGTAAAGACGCGGCCCGAGCTAGCCACACCGGACGTGCAGATGCATATCGTCCCCTATGCCGTAAAGAATCCTAAGCGACGTAAGCTGCACAGCTTTGCCGGCATGACTATAGCGAGCTATCAGTTGCGTCCAGAAAGCCTTGGCTCAACCCATATCCAGTCGGCAGATCCCGCAATGCAACCGGCGATTCGCTTCAACTTTCTGGCTGACCCAATCGACCGCGAGACGACAGTCGAGACCGTCAGAATCGCCCGCCGCCTAGTTGCCGCACCACCCATGGCCGCCTTCCGTGGCGCGGAATACTCGCCCGGCGCAGAAGTCGATACGGATGACGCAATCGAGGCGTGGATCCGCGAGAACTCCGAGACCTCCTACCACCCCATCGGCAGTTGCCGCATGGGTCCAGACGCGGTTGTCAACGAACGCTTACAGGTACACGGCATGGAAGGCTTGCGCGTGGCCGACGCCTCTATTTTTCCTACCATGCCCTCGGGCAACACTAACGCGCCCGCCATCATGGTTGGTGAGAAAGCGGCGGACTTGATCCGAGAAACGACTTAGGCCCCAGCCAGCGACCAAGGCGAGAGCGCTGCTTCGGCGATGGACCAAGACTGGTGCGCGCCAACGCACAGGGCACCGGCCCGCCCGCGCGGCATCAGCGCCCGGGCGGTGGATCACTCGGCCCGGCTCAGCTATACCGAAGACATGGACGACTTAGACATTGAACGCATCGCGCGCCAGGTCTTCGCGGCGGGGCGGGATCGTGCCCGCTTCGCGCCCTTGCGCGGCGACGATGCACCGGCAACCCTGGACGAAGCCTATCCTATCCAGGCGCGGGTCTATGCGCTCTACGAAGCGGCTGCTGACGCCGGACCGCTGGGTGGGCACAAGATTGCGCTCACATCGAAGGCGGTGCAGGAGCTATGCGGCATCGACACCCCAGCCTATGGCGCCGTCTTTCGTGACGAGGTTCGCGCCGCGCCCGTAACTCTGCGCCGCAGCGACTTCGTCCATCTCGGCCTCGAATTCGAAGTGATTGTGACGATGGCGGCAGACGTGCCGTCCGCAAACGCGCCTTACGACCACGACAGCATCGCCGATTATATCGAGGCCTGCGCGCCCGCCTTCGAGATCATCGAGGACCGTAACGCGGATTACGGCGATCTCGACGCGGAATCCGTGGTCGCAGACCGCTGCTGGTGCTATGGCGCGGTGCATGGACCCTGGGCAACAAATTGGCGAAACCTCAACTTCGCCACCCTACCGGTGAAGCTGTATTGGAACGGCAAGGTAGTCGATCGAGCCGTGACCGGTGCCTCGATGGGGCACCCCTTTGCCGGACTCGCCTGGGTAGCTAATCATCTTTACACCCGCGGTCGCACCCTGGCCAAGGGCGAGATCGTGATGACGGGTAGCGCACTCAAGACCCGCTTTCCCGAAGCCGGCGATCACGTCCGCTATGTCATCGAGGGCCTGGGCGAGACTGAGCTTCGCATCGAAGCCTGAGACAGGATTCATCTATGACTTACGACTTCAACGCCTCCCTTCGTCAAGATCTTCCGGTCGCGGCGCGCTGGACCGGATATCCGACCTATAACTTCGTCGGCGGGCACAACGATGCCGCGAACATTCCCGCCCAACATCTTGCCGAGGCGGCAGCCCGATCCCTGGCCCGCGACGGCCATATCCTCGCGACCTACAATATGGGCCATGGCCCCCAGGGCTATCTACCACTGCGCCGGGTCATCGCCACGATGCTACACAAGAGTGCCGGCATGGTATGCGACGCCAGTGAGATCGTGGTTACTTCTGGCTCCTTGCAGGCTATCGATTTGATAAATGCGGTGATGATTCAGCCGGGCGATACGGTGATCGTGGAGGCCGCGACTTATGCCGGTGCTCTGTCACGCCTGCGCTTGCACGGTGCCGACTGGGTCGGCGTTGATATCGACGAGGACGGCATGCGTGCCGACCAGCTGAAACAAGTTTTAGCCACGATGAAGAGCCGCAACGTACGCCCAAAATACATCTACACCATCCCGACGGTGCAGAACCCAACCGGCACGGTGATGAGTGTCGCACGCCGCCACGAGATCCTTGACCTCGCTACCAAATACGATGTGCCTATCTTCGAGGACGATTGCTACGCCGATCTGATGTGGGGCGAGCGTCGGCCGCCAGCGATCGGTGCCCTCGATACGGAGCGCCGCGTGATTTATTGCGGCTCGTTCTCCAAGTCACTGGCACCTGCGTTGCGGCTCGGCTACCTCATCGCCGACTGGTCGCTGTTGAACCGCGTGCTACCCGCCAAGAAAGACGGCGGCACCGGCGCCATCGACCAGATCGCCGTGGCCGAATACGCGGCTGAGTATTTCGCGAGTCATGTCGCAGGACTGCGCCAAACGCTCAAGGCCAAGTGCGAGGCGATGGTTGAGGCACTGGAGGTACATTTCGGCGTCGCCGCCGAGTTCGAGGTGCCGCGCGGCGGCATCTTCCTCTGGGTAAGGCTGCCGGACGCTGTCGACACCACCAAACTCGCCGAGACCGCCCTTGCCGAGGGGGTCGCGGTCAACCCGGGTGCCGACTGGTCGGCCGACCCGGAGACGGGCCGCCACAGCATCCGCCTCTGCTTCGGCAACCCTTCTACCGAGACCATCAAGAAAGGCGTCGCCCGCCTCGCCGAGATCTGCCGCCGCGAAACCGGTATCCCCGAGCGTAGCGCCAACCTGCAGCAGGGCTGACGGCACTGCCCGCTTGGGATCGATAGTGCGCTCCCCGGCCTTGCTCGCGTCGGCGAGAAGCTGGCGGCCATTGCTCACCTCGGGGGTTCAGCCATCCTTTTACCCGAACCTATATGGCACCGTACGCGCTCAATTTCCCGAGCTCAATCCGGCCCACCAACTCGGAGCGCACCCGGTTTGGTTGCTGTCAGAACCGCCGCGACCTCGCCTGCGCTCGGCATGGAATCCGCCGTGCCAGGGCGGGTGACAGAGAGGCCAGCGACCACGCAGCCGGTGCGCACTGCATCGACTATCTCAACACCGTTTGCGATCGCTGTGGCGAACGCGCCGCAGAACGCATCGCCCGCACCCGTGGCATCGACCACTGCACCGGCCTCGACGGCGGGGACATGCACGAAGTCTTCGCTCGTGCAGAGTGCGGCACCACGCGCGCCAAGCGTGATCACAGCGGCGCTGACGCCTTGCGCCAAAAAGACCTCGCCCGCACGGCGCGCATCATCGAGGGTCTCGACGGCGATCCCCGTGAGCAACTCCGCCTCGGTCTCGTTTGGCGTGACGAAGTCACAGAGCGCCAGTATGCCTTTCGACAGGGCCATTGCGGGCGCTGGGTTGAGAATGGTCTGCACCCCTGCCGCGCGCGCAATCTTAAGCCCCGATGCCGCCGCGGCTAGGGGCTGTTCGAGCTGGGTCATGAAGACCGTCGCCGTCTTGATTGTCGCCGCCTCGGCCTCAACATCCGCCGGCGTGATCGTTGCACCGGCGCCGGGGAAGAGCACGATGGCGTTCTCCCCCGACCCCTCCTCAACCAGGATAAAGGCCGCGCCCGTCGCGCCGTCCGCGCGCTCTACCACGCGCGCCGTGACCCCCGCGGCTGTCCATGTTTCACGCGCCAACATCGCAAAGGCATCGCGCCCAAGCGTGGAGATCAGCGTCACATCGGCGCCGAGACGTGCCGCCGCCACGGCCTGGTTTGAGCCCTTACCACCCGGGCTCTGGGCAAAGCTGTTGCCGATCAACGTCTCGCCCGGTCGCGGCGCGCGATCGGCGCGGAACGCGGTGTCGGCGACAAAGATACCGAGAATGACGATACGGCCGGACATGGCTACTCCGCAGGCGGCAGTGGGTGTTGAGCGTCAAGCACCGCCTTGCGCAGACCACAGAACGGGCATAGCAGCACGGCAAGATCAGTGAGCGGGAACCACTTCAGCCCATCATAGAATTTAGGACTTGTCCTAAACACAGCCACCGCCGCTGCGGATAAGCTTAGTCGGAGCGCCGTCCTATCTCAAGTTGCGGCCACTTGCTGGGAGATGACCCACTACCCCGGCACATCGAGACCTGGCTGCCAGTTCTCAGGCACGGCCCAGCGCTTCGTCCATGACAGACGTTTGTTGGGCACGCGCCACCGGTATGGGAAGCAGCAGGGCTCCCAAAATGACAAGACTACGCACAACATTCCCCTTATTCTTGGGCTTGGTTCTCAAATTAAAAATGGGGTCGGTGGGGAAATTCACTAGTGGGTACGGAGACAAACGAAACGACTGGGGGCTGGGTGTGCTAGCACTTTACCGCACGCTGACGGCGCTCGGAGCACCGCTGACCCGTTGGCATCTGCGCCGCCGCGCCGCCAAGGGCAAAGAGGACGCGGAGCGTCTTGCCGAGCGTTTCGGCGAGGCCGGCCTAGCGCGGCCCGAAGGCAAGCTGGTCTGGCTGCATGCGGCGAGCGTGGGCGAGGCAACCTCGGTACTACCGCTGGTCGAGCGTCTGCAGGAGTGTCGGGCGACCACAATCCTGGTCACCAGCAGTACCGTCACCTCGGCCGAGATGCTGGCCAGGCAGTTGCCGGCGGGTGTCATCCACCAATTCGTACCGGTCGATATCCCAGCCGCCGTAAGCGCCTTCCTCAACCATTGGCGATCCGACTTTGCGATATGGGTCGAATCTGAGCTTTGGCCCAATCTGGTTACGGCAACGGCCGCGCGGGGCACGCCAATGGTGCTGATCCAGGCGCGCCTTTCCGATGCCTCATTGCGGCGTTGGCGGCGAGCACCGGGGCTGATCCGCCGCGTGCTCTCCTGCTTCAAGCTGGTGCTGGCCCAGACCGAGGCCAATGCCGAGCGCTTCCGTGCTCTCGGCGCACGCTCAGTGGCGACCACCAGCACCCTGAAATACGCCAGCCCACCGCTGGCTGCAGAACATCACGAGTTGAAGGTGCTGCAGCGCCAAATCGGCGGCCGGCCGCTCTGGGTCGCGGCCAGTACCCATGCCGGGGCCGAAGAAACCGCAGTGCTTGATGCCCATATGGCGCTCGCCGAGCACCTACCGACGGTGCTCACGATCATCGTGCCGCGCCACCCCCAGCGCGGCGACGAGATGGCCTCGACGATCGCGGCGCGAGGTTACAGCGTGGCCCGGCGCAGCGCCGCCGACCTAATCGAGGCACACCACCAAATCTATCTCGCGGACACCCTGGGTGAGCTCGGCCTTTTCTATCGCATCGCGCCGGTAGCCTTCGTCGGCGGCACCCTGTCGGCGGCCGGCGGCCATAACATCATCGAGCCCATCCAACTCGGCACAGCAGTGGTCTGCGGGCCCGATCTGGCTAATTTCACCGAGGTCGCGGAGGACCTGACCAAGGCCGGCGCCCTGCGCACGGTGGCCGACGGCCATCAGCTCGCCGGAACGGTCGGCTTGCTGTTGCAGGATTCGGAGCGCCGCACCGAACTGGTGCAGCGCCAGAAGGGCGTGACCGACTCCCGGGCGGAGGTGCTGGAAGACGTCATGACCGCCCTCGGCCCTTATCTGCCGGTGCATAGCGAAGGGTGAGCCGGTAGTGCGCGCACCTGACTTCTGGCAAACGGACGGGATCTGGCCTCGCCTGCTCTCACCTATCGCAGCGGTCTACGGCTGGGCGGCGCGGCGACACCAACTGGCCGCGCGGCCCTGGCGAGCGCCGCTACCCGTGCTCTCGGTCGGCAATCTCGTCGTCGGCGGCACCGGTAAAACCCCGGTGACGCTGTCGCTCGCTGAGCGGCTCTCCAGGCGCGGGTGGGCACCCCACCTGCTGAGCCGCGGCTATGGCGGGCGCGCACGCGGCCCGCTGCGCGTCGATCCGGTCCGCCACGATGCCGCGCAAGTAGGCGACGAGCCCCTGCTACTGGCCGCCGCCGCCCCAACCTGGGTGGCGCGCGACCGTACCGCCGGCACGCGCGCCGCGATCGCCGCCGGTGCTGATGTGCTCGTGCTCGACGACGGCCACCAAAACCAGGCGCTAGCGAAGGACCTAGCGCTGGTCATAGTCGATGGCACCCAGGCCTTTGGCAATCGCCGCCTACTGCCCGCCGGTCCCTTGCGCGAGAGCATCACTGACGGCCTAGCGCGCGCCACTGCGGTCGTGCTGCTGGGCGAAGATGTCTCTGGGCTCAGAGATGAACTCCCAGGAACATTGCCATTGCTGACCGGACGTCTCGAACCCAAGAAGAATACCCTACATGGTAAGGTGGTAGTCGCCTTTGCCGGCATCGGCCGACCGCAGAAGTTCTTCGCCACCCTCGACGGCATGGACTGCGAAGTGCTGGGCAGGCACACCTTCTCTGACCACCATCCCTATCATGAGCACGAGATCCTAATGCTGCTGGACAAAGCCACCAAGCTCGATGCGCTTTTAGTGACAACGGCAAAGGACCGTGTGCGACTGCCGCCGCATTTGCAAGATTTAGTGGAGGTAGTGGAGGTCATGGTTGTCTGGGACAACGAGACCGCGCTCGAGGTGCTTCTAGCAGAGCTCGATAACGATGGCTAAAACCAGTCCTGGCAAACGTTTGCGCTACTTCTCTGAGTATCTGTTAGTGCGCCTTCTGTTCGTTATGTTCGGCATCCTGTCACTCGATGGCGCGTCGGCGCTCGGTGGGTGGCTCGGCCGGAAAATCGGACCGCGACTCAAGCTCAATCGACGCGCTGAAAAAAACCTTGCCATGGCAATGCCAGAAATCGATATGACCGAGCGCGAGCGCATACTCGATGGCATGTGGGGCCACCTTGGCCGTGTCTTCGCCGAATATCCCCACCTCGGCACGTTCGACCCCTACAACCCAGACGACGACCACCTCGTGGTGCAGAATTCGGATATCGTCGAGCGTCTGCACAATGACGGCATTGGTGGCATTTTTTTCTCCGCCCATATTGGCAACTGGGAGCTCGGCGCGCTCGGCGCGACGCGGCGCGGCATGGCGCTTGGCCAACTCTACCGGCCAGCCAACAATGCCCGCGTCGACCGTCTGATCATGGCCGCGCGCGCGCCGATCGGTGGCGACTACCAACCCAAGAGCGGGGGCGGCTTGCGGAGCCTCATGGCCATGCTCAAGCGTGGTAACCACCTCGCCATCATGGCCGATCAGCGCTACAATGAGGGCATCGCCGTGCCCTTCTTCGGCTGCAAGGCGATGACCGCGCCGACCATTGCCGAGCTGGCGCTGCGCTATCGCGTGCCCGTGGTGCCGGCGCGTATCGTGCGACTCCACGGCGCCCACTTTTGCCTCGAGTTCGAAGAGCCCCTGGCCCTACCCGACAGCGGTAACAAGCAACAAGACGTGCTGACCGTGATGACAGACGTCAACGCCCGCATCGAGGCCTGGATCCGTGAATACCCCGAGCAATGGCTCTGGGTGCACAGGCGCTGGTCAAAGGAGAATTAGTCTGCCCCCTCCGGCAGTCCCGCCTTGCGCAGGCCCTTGGCCATGCGGACTATCACCGGCTCCTTGAAGTTCCATAGCCAAAGCAGATTTCTCATCATCGCAATGGTGAAGCCAGGAAAAGATCGAGTAACGACGCCCTTGCCTCAGCAGCCATATCATTTTACGCGTTGACGGCGGCCTCTGCGTGACAACACTCTCGGCCAGAGCGTTCCCTCTCGGCAAAGAATAAATGTGGCGTGATTTTGCTCAACCAACCCGGGCGGCACGGCCCGCGCTTTGTGTCGATGGCGAGGGTCGGAGTATGGGCCGCCCTACCGCTTTGCCGCAAAGAACGCCTGCAACAGGTCGCCGGCGCGGCGCTCGTCGATGCCGCCATAAACGTCCGGACGGTGATGGCAAGTAGGCTGGCTGAAGAGACGCGGGCCGTTCTCAACACCGCCGCCCTTGGGGTCGGAGGCAGCAAAATAGAGCCGACGGATGCGTCCGAACGATATGGCCTGGGCGCACATTGGACAGGGCTCGAGGGTGACATAGAGATCGCAGCCGACCAGCCGCGGCGAGGCGATCAATGCGGCAGCGGCGCGCAGCACCAGTATCTCGGCATGGGCGGTCGGATCGCTCAGCTCTTCGACGCGATTACCATCGGCGGCCAGCACGGCGCCGCCGCCATCGACGACGACGGCGCCGACGGGCACCTCGCCGCGCGCGGTAGCCGCCTTGGCTTCAGCGAGGGCGAGTGCCATGGGTTCTGTCCGAGACATGGTAGCACCCTGCCGCCGGCCCGCGGGTGCGTCAACCGGGTTCCACCAGACCGGGTAGGGCTTTATGGTGCTGCCATGAGCGCGCCTGCAATGCCCTTGATAGGGGTCACCTTCGACGACGAGCCGGCCGGCGGCTATTCGAAATTTCCCTGGTACGCCTTGCGCCAGAACTATCTTTCTGTGCTCAGCGCGGCGAACGCTCTACCTATGGCGCTGGAGCAGGCGCCAGACCTCGCCGAAGCCTATGTGGAACGCCTTGACGGCCTGGTGGTCACCGGTGGCGCCTTCGACGTCGATCCCGCCTTGTTCGGCGGTGGCGTCCGCCACAATAGCGTCACTACCAAGGACGGGCGCACCGCCTTTGAGCTTGCTGTAACCCGCGCGGCACTCAACCACAACCTGCCCGTGCTCGGCATTTGTGGTGGCCAGCAATTGCTGGCCGTGGCACTCGGCGGCACCCTCATCCAACATATTCCCGACGCCATATCAAACGCATTAGCGCACGAACAGCCCAACCCGCGGGACGAGGCCGGGCACGCAGTGAACATCGTCGCCGATACCCTGCTACATCGCATCACCGGTAGTGAGACATTCATGGTTAACAGCGCCCATCACCAAGCGGTGGATACGGTGGGCGAAGATACGGTCGTGAACGCCCTGGCGCCCGACGGCGTGATCGAAGGCATCGAGGCGCCAGCTTACTGCTTCTGCCTCGGCGTGCAATGGCACCCCGAGTTTCTCATCTCCGACGGCGACCGCTGTCTAATCGCCGCCTTCGTCGCCGCCTGCCGGCCATGAATGAAGCCAAAAGCGAGCGCATCGCCAAGCGCCTGGCGCGCGTCGGGCTGTGCTCACGGCGCGAGGCAGAGCGCTGGATTGCCGCCGGCCGCGTGGCGGTAAACGGCGAGGTGCTGGAGAGCCCGGCCGTAGTCGTCGGACACAAGGACCGCATCTATGTTGATGGCAAACTACTCGCCGCGCCCGCGGCGACGCAGCTGTGGCGCTATCATAAACCGCGCGGCCTGGTCACCAGCCACCGCGACGAAAAGGGTCGCCCCACCGTCTTTGACGCCCTGCCCCGTGACTTACCGCGCCTGGTCTCCGTCGGCCGCCTCGACATCACCTCCGAAGGCCTGCTCCTTTTGACCAATGATGGCGCCCTGGCGCGATATCTTGAACACCCCTCAACCGCGCTTACCCGGCGCTATCGGGCTCGCGTCCACGGCAATGTGGACGACGCGGCTTTGCGCAGCCTGGCCAAGGGCGTGACCGTAAACGGCGTGCGTTACGCCAGCACCGAAATCTCGATAGATCGCCGTGGTGATGGTAAGAATAGCTGGCTCAACGTCAGCTTGCGCGAAGGCAAGAATCGCGAGGTGCGCAAGCTACTCATCCATGCCGGCCTAGTGGTCAACCGCCTCATTCGCATTTCCTATGGCCCCTATCAACTCGGCAATTTGAAAGCTGGGAAGGTAGCCGATGTATCGCGAAAGGTACTGCACGAGCAGTTGGGTAGAGACTGGACGGAGAAGCTGCGGTGAGAATCATCGGCGGCTCCTTGCGCGGACGCTGCTTACAGGTCCCGGCTGGGCGTGACATGCGCCCCACCGCGGACCGCGCCCGCCAGACTCTGTTCAACTTGATCGCGCACAGTGCTGCGCTCGGCGGGCTCACGCTCGAAGGCGCCACCGTCGCCGATATCTTCGCCGGCACCGGCGCCTTCGGTCTGGAGGCGCTATCGCGCGGCGCCAGGCGCGCGCTCTTCATTGAATCAGGCCGCGCCTCACTCACAGCCCTACGTGCCAACATCGCCGCGCTAGGCCTGGTGGACAGATCTCAGGTTATCGCCCGCGACGCCGTCCGCCCCGGCCCGGCCCCAACACCCTGCGATCTCCTCTTTCTCGACCCGCCCTACCGCGAAGGTTTCGTCCTGCCCGCGCTTGCGGCGCTGATGCAGAACGCCTGGCTGGCGCCGGGTGCAGTGGTGATTGTCGAGCACGCCACGGACGAAGACCTCCAGCCGCCGGATGGGATGGCGACCTTAAAAACACACAAGGTGGGCGCCGCCACGTTTGCCAATTGGCATATGCTACCTTGAGCGCCGGCGAGAATTTCAGACATGGCACGAGCAATAGCCAGGGCAGAAATGGCACTTCCAGATCGACGATCGAGAACGGCGGCGGGGCAATCACGGCTCGCGTCTAGGCGCGTTTCAAACTGGGGAACTCAGTCGCAGCATCGGATTATCCCTTCATCCTCGAGCCGCAGCACGCCGGTATGGAGCATGCGCTGTTTGTCGGTAAGGAAATGTAGGCGCGACTCTGGTCGCAACGTGTGTTCACCGTCACTAGCCGTATAATTTGGAAAACTGGTGTTATACTTGGACTTATGAGACTTTTTAGTGGCTGTCGCGTGGCGTAGCGGTGCGAGGTTTCGGTGGATGGCAAACTCGCATCTCGGCCTGCGCGCCTACTGCCGACCAGGGCATTCCGAGTGAGGCTATGAGGGGGCCGAACCGCGGCGGCTGGCGCGGCCATACTGGCGCCCCATTTCAACGGTCCTCGGCGGCGCTCGAACATCACTGTCGCTTTCTCTCCAACTGAGTGATCACCATGCGCGAGGAAACCTGGTTGCTCGACAGCGCCCTCAACAAGGTAGTCAAAATGCCAACGACGCTGGAGCGATTGTGCGACAAAGTGAGGGAAGTGGAATACCTATGGTCGAATTAAGGATCATCGTGGGCGGCGTCAGCATCCGCGTCGAGTTACTCGACACGCCGACCGCTGCGGCCGTGGCCGCGGCAGCGCCTTTTACCGCCAGCGCTAGGACCTGGGGCGAAGAGGTCTATTTCTCAACACCGGTGTCAGTGGCGCGCGAAACGGACGCCCGCGCCGTGGTCGAGGCCGGCGAGTTGGCCTTCTGGGTCGAAGGCGATTCCATCGCCATCGGCTTCGGCCGCACGCCTATCTCGCGTGGCGCCGAGATCCGTCTTGCTGCGCCGACTAACATATGGGGCCGCGCGCTCGACGATGTCAAAGCGCTGGCCAGCGTACGCGACGGCGATCCGGTCAGCGTCGAAGTATTCGACGATGCCTGACACCGGTGACCTTGCCGACCGCTTCGGGGTGCCTGTTAACCGTGAGGCGGTGGCCAAGGATTGGGCCGAGCGCGGTTACGACTGCCGGTCTTTCACCGACCCCCCGAGACAGGAGTGGAACGGCTTTGTTCACTCCACCAACGAGTTGATCACCGTAGTTGAAGGGCGCCTCAAACTGCTCATGGAAGGCAAGAGCCTGATCCTGGGTCCCGGTGACGAGGCTTTCATCCCACGGCACATGCGCCACTCGGTGCACAACATCCACGATGGCACCACACACTGGTTGTTCGGCTACGACTGAGCCCTAGCTGCCACCAGACGAAATGCCAGCACGATAACAATGGCCCCAATCACCAGCGGCGCGATGGGGAGGCTGAGGACGCCGGCCAACAATCGGGCCAGGAACGGTAGCGCGAAGATCGCCAGCAAGGCCGTCTTCTCCCAGGGCCGGAAGCCACCTTCGAGTCCCGCGGCAGCAAGCCAGGCGATTGGCAGCGCCAGCAGCATAAGGTCGTAATCCCAGCCATAGGGCGTCGCCAACAAAGTGCAAGCGACGAGTAGCGCGCTCTTCAAAGCCTGCGGCCCACTGCCGCGCCAGGCCCAGAACACTACTGCTAGGGCCGCCAGCGAGGCCAGCGCCTGGCCACCATAGGCCAGGCCCAGCGACCCGCCTAGCAGTCGCAGCGCCGCGAAACTGCTGATCGAGCGATGGTAGCCAGCAACACCCTGCTCGATGACCTGCTCGCGGGCGAAAGCCGAGCTCTCCAAAAAGGCCGCCCATATCTCCATACCATAGGCGCCAGTGGCCAGCACCACCGTGGCTAGGACGGTGGCTACGGCAGCGGCAAAGGCGCGCCAATGCCCGCCGGCGACAAGCGCAAAGGGGATTAGCAGGCTAAATTGCGGTTTGTAAGCGAGCAGGCCGATAAGCGCCCCGGCGAGCAGCGGCCGGCGTTTCAGCGAGAGCAACGCGAGGCCGGTCAGCCCGGTGCTGAGAAAGCCGTTCTGGCCATGGATAAGATTGACGAAAGCGGCCGGATAGGCGAGTGCCACCAGCATCGCCTGACGGCCGGCGACGATGCGCCGGATCGCCAGCAGATAAAGCGGCAGGGTCAACGCCATCCACACCGCTAGGGCGCCAAAATAGGACAGGCCCGCCAACAGGCCCGCCACCAGCAAATACGTGGGCGGGTAATGCCAGCTGTAATAGGGCACAGCCTCGCTGGCGAAGATGCGCTTTTGCGCCGCATGCAGCGCGGCGTGGGAATAGGCGTCGGCGGCGTGGCCCTCGCGCACCAGGGTACCAGCACCGTACATATGGCTAAAGTCGGTACCGACCGGCCGTCCTTGCGGGTCGAGCCCGCCTTGCGAGGCGGCCAGCATCACGCATAGGCCAGCCACGCCGCCGACCAGAATCAGGGCTGCATAGACCCGGACCCGCCACGCCGTCAGCCAATTTCCATCGCGGAGCACCGCCGGCCCGTGCCACGTCACTGTTGTGCCCCCGTCTATTCGCCATGCAGTATAGCGTTATCCACACAATGCGAGAGACGGTGATAATCACCATGAGACACGTATTCACTATGGCAGCACCATTGATGACTGGATCGCCAAGTATGCGAGAGACGGCGGCAACAGCTTTCCGAAAATGCCTCTCGCTTACGCCGGACGACGGCCCGGCGCAGAAGATGCTGCGCCGCTACGAAACTTGAGAATCAGTGCCGACCGAACAGCTTCTCGATGTCAGTGAGCTTCAGCTCGACATAGGTCGGCCGGCCATGATTGCATTGTCCGGAATGGGGTGTGACTTCCATTTCCCGCAGCAGCGCGTTCATCTCCTCAGGGCCCAGACGGCGGCCAGCCCGCACGCTGCCGTGGCAGGCCATGGTGGCGCAGACGTCGTCGAGGCGCTCCTTGAGGGCCAAGGCCTGATCGCCTGCGACGATATCCTCCGCAAGGTCGCAGACTAGCCCTGCCACGTCGCATTCGCCGAGCAGGGCCGGCACTTCGCGCACAATGAGCGCCCCATCGCCGAAGGGCTCGACCACGAGGCCGAACTCGGCAAGCTCCGAAGCACGGGCAGCGACGGCCTCGGCCGGACCGGGATCAAGCTCGACAACATCCGGGATCAGTAAAATTTGCCGCCCGACCTTGCCACCGGCGAGCTCGGCGCGCATGCGCTCAAGCACCAGGCGCTCGTGCGCCGCATGCTGGTCGACGATGACAAGGCCGTCGGTCGTCTGGGCAACAATATAGGTCTCGTGCAACTGGCCCCGCGCCGCACCCAGCGGATAGGTCTCGACCGACTCCTGCGCCGGCTCCGAGACGACGGGAGGTGCCAGCGGCGCCTGGTAGGCGGCAGCGTTTCCCGCTAGACCGAGACCCGGGCGCAGCGGCAGGCCGGGCTGTGGGCGGGCGGCGGCAAGCGCCGCATGGGCGACTGTTGTCGAGGCCCGGTGGCCGGCCTCATCGAGGGCATGCCTGAGCGCCCCGACCACGAGGTTACGCACCGCCGCCGGGGCCCTAAAACGCACCTCGGCCTTGGCGGGGTGCACATTGACGTCGACCTCCGCCGGATCAAGCGTGAGGAAGAGCGCCACCAGGGGATGACGGTCACGCGCCAGCAGGTCCTGATAGGCACCACGCACCGCGCCATAGAGCAGGCGGTCGCGCACGGGTCGGCCGTTGACGAAAAGATATTGCTGGCCAGCCCGACCACGGTTTAACGTCGGCAGACTGGTATAGCCCGCGACCGCGACGCCGTCGCGCGCCGCTGCTATCTCGAGCGCGTTGTCGGCGAACTCGGCGCCCATCAACGCAGCCAAGCGGTTGAGGCGCGACGCGAGCAGGTCGCCTTGCGCGGCGCCGACCGACAGTCGACTACGGCCGTTAGCCACGACTTTCACGGCAATCTCGGGCCTGGCCATGGCGAGCGGCGCGGCAAGGTTAAGCGCGACCGTAGTCTCCGCGAGCTCGCTCTTGAGAAACTTGAGCCGCGCCGGAGTCGCGAAGAAAAGATCGCGCACCTCGACGCGCGTGCCGGCACCGAGTGCCGCGGGCTTCGGTTTGGATATCTCGCCGCCAGTAACGCTGACCGCCCAGGCCGTGTCCGAGCCGCGAGCGCGGCTGGTCACAGTCATGCGGCTGACGGCGCCGATCGAGGGTAGCGCCTCACCACGAAACCCGAGGCTGCGGATATCGCTGAGATCATCGCCAACGAGCTTCGACGTGACATGACGATGCACCGCTAGCGGTAGTGCCTCACGCGCCATGCCAAAGCCGTCGTCGCCTACGGCTATGAGTGTCTTGCCGCCGTCCTCTAGCGTCACATCGATGCGCCCAGCCTCGGCATCAACAGCGTTTTCCATCAACTCCTTGACGACATTAGCGGGACGTTCGATGACTTCACCCGCGGCAATGCGGTTTATCAGGCCTTCCGGTAGCCGCCTCAGGCTCATCCCGATCCCGCCTCCGCCAGCGCAGTGCGGGCCCTCACTTTGACGGCTTCAACCGCCGGCTGATCGAAGGGATCAACCCCGAGCAGTTCGGCAGCAATGATGGTCTCCAACATGAAATGCATCAGCAGGCCGCCTATGCGCCGCTCGTCTAGATTTTCGATGCTGATGCGGCGCAATGGCCGCCCAGCAGCAGTGAGGGCATCAGCCATGGCATTACCCGCGGCCTCGACCATATTGCCGAGAGTCTTGTGCGCCAGATGGGCAAGTTCCGGCTCGTCCGCGATCAGGTCGGGCTCCACACTGCGCTCGCAGCCGGCACTGTCAAGCGTGAGCAAGGTCAGCAGCTTGTCGTGCGGCCCATCAAGATAGAGCTGAAGCTGGCTGTGTTGATCAATCGGCCCAAGCCCTGACACGGGCGTAGTGCCAAGGCCGTTCTTGCCCAGTGATTCGGCCCAGAGTTGGCGATGCCAGGCGGCAAGCTCAGCGAGCCGACCACAATAGGGCATAAGCACCGTAGTGCTAACATCACGTTCCTCTGCTAGACCAACCAATAGTGCGGCGCCACGCGCGGGCTCACAATCCTCGAGACGCTCGGCAGCAAGAGATACTGCCAACGCTTCAGCTGCGCCTGCGCGCACCGCCTCCGCGTCGATGCCCGCAAACATGGCCGGCAGCAGACCGACGGCAGAGAACACGGAATAGCGTCCGCCAAGTCCGGGGTCGTGATCAAGCACCGGTAGCCGCCAGCGCTCGGCCAAGCGCCGCAGAGGATTTTCGCCAGGCGCCGTTACCACCAGAAAGGCGCCACGCAATTCCTCTTCGCTAACCGCGGCCTTGACTGCATCGAAAGCGATGAGGAACTGCGTCAAGGTCTCATCAGTAGCGCCGGACTTGCTGATCACCACAAACAGGCTGCGTTCGAGATCGAGACCATCGATTAAAACGCCGAAATCGTGGCCGTCCGCAGCATCGGAGAAATGCAACCAAGCGCGTTGGGCCGGCGGCACTGGATGCACTACCAGTGCCGCCAGCGCCCGGCCGCCGAGGGTGGAGCCGCCGGTGCCGAGCACCACGAGATCGGTAAACTTACGACTCGCGACATCGACCAGCGGGGCCAGCACCGCAAGATCGTCGCGGCGCTCTGGCAGGGTCAGCAGCGAGCAACTGCCATCGACTTGCCAGGCGCGCAAGCGCTCCAAGGCCGGCGCAGTCCTCACAAGCGCAGCAGTGAAATGGGTATCCGACAGGCCATGGCTGCCGATGGTGCTGGCCAAGCAGCCCGACAGATCGTGCTCGTAAAGTGCGCCACCCCAGCCGCGGCAGCGACCCCCGCTCATACGCCGCGCGCCACCGCGCGCCAGCCAATATCGCGGCGGCAGAAGCCCTGGGGCCAGTCGATATGTGCCACGGCCTGGTAGGCGCGGGCCTGAGCTTCAGCGACGCCAGCCGCCCGCGCGGTAACGCCGAGCACGCGCCCACCAGTTGCTACCAGCCGGTCGTTGCAGCGCGCCGTACCGGCATGGAAGACAACCAGGTCGTCAGCGTCGAGGCCATCGAGACCGCGGATCTCGCTGCCTTTCTCGTACGACCCGGGATAACCCTCGCTTGCCATGACCACGCACAAAGCCGCCTCGTCGCGCCAGCGTAAGTCAAAATTAGCAAGCTCACCGTCATGAGTCGCCATCAGCGCCGGCAGCAGATCCGAGCGCAGTCGCGACAGTAACACCTGGCATTCGGGATCGCCAAAGCGGACATTGTATTCGAGCAGCTTCGGTCCCTGCCCGTCAATCATTAGCCCAGCGTAGAGGACGCCCTTGAATGGTGTGCCGGCCGCAGCCATGGCGCGCACGGTCGGCATGATGATCTCCGCCATGACCCGGTCTGCCATAGTGCTATCCAGAATTGGCGCTGGCGAATAGGCCCCCATACCACCGGTGTTGGGCCCAACATCACCGTCGCCCACGGCCTTATGGTCTTGGGCGCCGACCAGCGCCAGCGCGGTTTTGCCATCGACCAGCGCGAAAAAGCTCGCCTCTTCACCAACCAGCAGATCCTCAACCAAGATGGTCGAGCCAGCAGCCCCGAAACTACCGATGGTCGCGTTGGCGGCGAGGGCTTCATCCAGCGTCTGTGCGACGGTCACACCCTTGCCGGCCGCTAAGCCGTCGGCCTTAATCACCACCGGAGCGCCATGACTCTCGATATAGACCGCCGCCGCCGCCGCATCGTTGAAACTGCGCGAGGCCGCAGCGGGAATCCCGTTCTCCTCGCAAAGGGTCTTGGTGAAGGCCTTCGAGCCTTCCAATCGGGCGGCTGCCGCGTTTGGGCCGAAGGCGTCTATGCCCTCGGCATCAAGGCGATCGACCAAGCCAGCAACCAGGGGCGCCTCTGGGCCGACGACGACGAAGGCGATGCTTTCGTCACGGCAGAACGTAACAACAGCATCGAAATCCATGGCATCGATGGCGATACAGCGAGCAACCTCAGCGATCCCGCCATTGCCGGGCGCGCACAGCACTTCGTCGCACAGGGGCGAGGCGGCGATTGCCCAACACAGCGCATGCTCGCGACCTCCCGAGCCGATCACCAGAACCTTCATATCGTCCTGCATTCCCTCTTCGCGACGGAACGCATAGCAGCCCATGGCGCGAACGCTGTCAATGGACGCGGTAGCCTGCGCGCGGCTATCATTGCGCTATGACCGACGAAGCCAGCCTCATCGATAACACACCGGAATATTCTGTGAGCGAGCTATCCAGCGCACTCAAACGCACCGTCGAGGGGGCTTTTCAGCGCGTCCGTGTGCGGGGCGAGATCTCCGGCTTCAAGCGCGCCGCCTCAGGCCACCTTTATTTGTCGCTCAAGGATGACAAGGCGGTGCTTGACACGGTGGTTTGGCGCGGCGTCGCCGAAAACCTCAGCATGCGTCCGGAAGACGGCCTGGAAGTGGTCTGCGATGGCCGGCTGACCACCTACGCGGCGCGCTCACGCTACCAGCTCGTGATCGAGAGCATGACCGCGGCTGGCGCCGGGGCGCTGTTGGCGCTACTCGAGGAGCGCCGCCGAGCACTGGCAGAGGAAGGGCTTTTCGCGGCCGAACGCAAGCGCCCGCTGCCAGCGCTGCCCGAGCGCATCGGCGTCATCACCTCGCCAACGGGCGCGGTGATTCGCGACATCCTACATCGCCTGGGCGACCGCTTCCCACGCCCGGTATTGCTGTGGCCCGTGCGCGTGCAGGGCAAGGGCGCGGACGCGGAGATCGCGGCGGCGATTCGCGGCTTCGATGCGCTAGCACCCGAGGATCCGCTACGTCCAGATCTGCTAATCGTCGCACGCGGCGGCGGCAGCATCGAGGATCTCTGGTCCTTCAACGAGGAGCTCGTGGTGCGCGCCGCCGCAGACTGCACGATTCCCCTGATCAGCGCCGTCGGTCACGAGACCGATACCACACTGATCGACCTCGCCGCCGACGTGCGTGCGCCGACGCCCACGGCAGCAGCTGAGATGGCAGTGCCGGTGCGCGTCGAACTACTTGCCGACCTTGGCGACTATGAGCGCCGCATGGCATCGGTCGTGGCGCGCCGGCTCAATGGCGAGCACCACGCCGTCAAGGCCCTAGCGCGGGGCCTGCCGAGACCCGAGGCCATGCTCGGCGAAGCAGCACAACGGCTCGACGAGCGCAGCGAAAGCCTTCGCCGAGTGATGACCATGGCGCTCGACCGGCGCAGCGCCGCCCTCGCCGAGGCGGCGGCCGGCCTGGTCAATCCGCGCCAGCAGGCCCACGCCGCCGGCCTGTGTCTCGAGGCCTGTGCGCATCGCTTGCTGGCGTCAGGGGTGGCAAAACTGCGTCACGCCGGCGAAGGGCTCGCCCGCTTTACCCGCGAGCCGCGCCTACAGCGGGCCAGCGAGCGGCGGCTGAGTGGCGCATGGGACCAGTTGGCGGCTGCGGCTGCACGCCTTGAAAGCGTCAGTCACCGCAGTGTGCTCGAGCGCGGCTTCGCCGTCATCCGTGGTGCGGCGGGAGAGTTAATAAGGGCTAGCTCTGCTGCGCGCCGGGCCGGCGCGCTCGAGATCGAGTTCCACGACGGACGCGTCGCAACCCAGGTCGGCGTTGCGCCCCGCGGGCGCCGCGGTGGCCCTGACGACGACAGCCAAGGATCCCTGCTATGACCAAATCGATTGCGCTTGCGGCGTTGCTACTCGCCACCCTCGCCGAAACCGCTAGCGCCGGCCTTATGGAACTGCGCGGCACGACCGCACAAGGCGGCCTGCTGCGCGGCACCGTGGCGCCCGACTGCCGCGTGACCCTTGATGGACTGGAAGTCCCCGTGGCCGAGAACGGCGGCTTTCTCATCGGCTTTGGCTACGATCAGAAGCCCTGGGCGCTGGTCAAGGCTTTTTGCCCCGGCGCCCAAGCACGCCAATCCCTGCAGATCAGACAGCGCACTTACGACGAGCAGCACATCGACGGGCTACCCGAGGACATGGTCACCTATGACGAGGCAACGCTCGCGCGCATCCGCGTCGAGGCCGAAGCGGTGGCGGCGGCGCGCGCCGTCGAAACGGAGTTGCTGGCCCACCAGGCGCCCTTCGTCTGGCCGGTCATAGGCCAGATCACAGGCGTCTACGGCTCACGCAGGGTACTCAACGGCGTGCCCAAGCAACCGCACTACGGCGTCGACGTGGCCGCACCGGTCGGCACTCCGGTGGCTGCAGCGGCAGCCGGCGAGGTAACCTTCGCATCCGATCTCTATCTCAGCGGCAAGACCATCATCATCGATCACGGCTTCGGGTTATCGACTAGCTATCTACATCTCTCCGAGACAGCCGTTGGCGTCGGCGATACGGTGACGCAAGGTGAGACCATCGGTGCCGTCGGGACCAGCGGCCGCACCACCGGAGCCCATTTCGATTGGCGGGTAAACCTACTTGACAGACGTCTCGACCCAGTGCTCGTCGCTGGCCCCATGCCAGAGGAGTAAGCCATGCGCCAGCGCAGCAATCCCAAAAGCAAGCGTCTGCCTATCGAGATCGACACGACCTCGAACGGCGGTTTTGCGCCACAGCCGCTCGATAACGTCAGCCGCCGCGCTGAATACCCCGAGCAGCCCGGCCCGCATTCCCTAACCGACGAGCCGAAGGCGCGGCACGAGTGCCCCAACAATCTCGCCGCGCGCGGCGGGTCGTCGGTCTGAGGCACGCCATGGGACCACTACAAACCGTCTTCCCTATGCTCATCGTGATCGCGTTGATCGCGATCTTCATCGTGTTGATGGTGGGCGTCATCGGCATGGTGCGCGGCGGCAAATTCAATCGCCGCTACGGTAATACCCTGATGCGCCTACGCGTCGGTGTCCAGGCCTTCGCGGTGCTTTTAATCGTGATCTACGTGGCCTTCATCCACGGCGGCTGAGGACGCATGCGCCGCCGCCGTAAGCGGTTTGACAGGCTATGGGCCTAGCCATATTGTGCGTCTGCACAATAGGCGGATCAGTGCTGCGTCGGCCGGCGTCGCCGCAATTCAATCCCCTCGGAGCCAGCACGGATGAAAGCTCTCGTCGCGGTCAAACGCGTCATCGACTACAACGTCAAGATTCGGGTGAAAAGCGACAAGTCGGGGGTCGAGACGGCCAACGTCAAGATGTCCATGAACCCGTTTGACGAGATCGCGGTGGAGGAGGCCGTGCGTCTAAAAGAAGCAGGCACGGTGGACGAGATCGTCGCCGTCTCGATCGGCCCGCAGCAATGCCAGGAGACGCTGCGCACCGCATTCGCCATGGGTGCCGACAGGGGCATTCTGGTGCTCACCGACGAGGCGCCCGAGCCGCTCGCCATCGCCAAGCTGCTCAAGGCCATCGTGCAGGCCGAGAGCCCGGAACTGGTGATCGTTGGCAAGCAGGCAATCGACGACGATTCAAACCAGACGGGGCAGATGCTCGCGGCCATGCTGGGCTGGGCCCAGGGCACATTCGCCTCCAAGCTGACCCTGGCCGACGGCAAGGCTGAGGTGATGCGCGAGATCGACGGCGGGCTGGAGACGGTATCGCTGGCCCTGCCCGCAATCATCACAACCGATCTGCGCCTCAACGAGCCGCGCTACGCTTCGCTACCCAACATAATGAAGGCGAAGAAGAAGCCGATCGACCAGAAGACGCCGGCCGATTGTGGTGTCGACATCTCACCGCGGCTGGAGACACTGTCCGTGGAGGAGCCGGAAGCACGCTCGGCTGGTATCAAGGTCGAGGGACCGCGGGAGCTAATCGAGAAATTGCGTGATGAGGCGGGCGTCATCTGATGGCAGCGTTGGTCATAGCCGAGCACAACAACGCCGAGATCAAGGCGGCGACCTTCAACACGGTGGCCGCTGCGGCGGCGCTCGGCGACAAGATCGATGTGCTCATCGCCGGCGCTGACTGCGGCGTGGCAGCCGAGCAGGCCGCCGCGATCCCCGGCATCCGCAAGGTGCTGTGCGCCGATAACGTGGCGCTCAAGCATCAGCTAGCAGAAAACCTGGGCCCGCTGATCGCCAGCCTGGCCAAAGGCTACGGTCACGTGCTGGCACCGTCAGACACTTTCGGCAAGAACGTCATGCCGCGCGTCGCAGCCCACCTCAACGTGCAGCAGATCTCCGACATTATCACCGTCGAAGATGCCGATACCTTCAAGCGCCCAGTCTATGCCGGCAACGCCATCGCCACCGTGCGCTCGTCCGATCCGATCAAGCTGATCACCGTGCGCACGACTGCATTCAAGGCGGCGGAAGGTAGCGGTTCGGCCCCGGTTGAGAATATCGATAGCGGTGCAGACAATGCCCTTTCCAGCTTTGTCGGGCGCAAGCTATCGAAATCCGAACGTCCCGAGCTGACCGCGGCGCGGGTCATCGTCTCGGGCGGGCGCGGCATGCAGAATGGCGAGAACTTCGCCCTGCTCGAAGCCCTGGCCGACAAGCTCGGCGCCGCCGTCGGCGCCTCGCGTGCAGCGGTCGATGCGGGCTATGTGCCGAACGACTACCAGGTCGGTCAGACCGGCAAGATCGTGGCGCCAGAGCTGTACATCGCTGTCGGCATCTCCGGCGCCATTCAGCATCTGGCCGGCATGAAGGATTCTAAGGTGATCGTCGCCATCAACAAGGATGAAGAGGCGCCGATCTTCCAGGTCGCCGACTACGGTATCGTCGGCGATCTCTTCTCCGTGGTGCCGGCGCTGACCGAAGCGCTGGGCAAATATTGACAGATTAAGGGCACGGACGAAAACCATGGTAAACAGCGTAGCAATCATCGGCGCCGGACAGATGGGATCGGGCATTGCCCATGTCTGCGCACTGTCGGGGCTCGAGGTCACTCTCATCGATATCGCCCAGGAGCGGCTCGATGCAGCCCTGGCTGGTATCGACCGCAACATTTCGCGTCAGGTCGCGCGCGGCAAGGTTGAGGAGGCCGAGAAGGTGGCAGCGCTGGCGCGCATCAATCAGACGCTGGCGCTGGATGCAGCGGCCGAGGTCGATCTCGTGATCGAGGCGGCAACCGAGAACGAGGCGGTCAAGAAGGAGATTTTCCAGACCCTCTGCCCTAAGCTCACTAGCGCAGACACGTTGATCGCCACCAACACCTCGTCCATATCCGTGACGCGGCTCGCGGCGACCACCGATCGGCCGGGCAAGTTCATTGGCATGCATTTCATGAACCCGGTTCCGATGATGCGCCTGATCGAGCTAATCCGCGGCATCGCCACCGACGAAGAGACGTTTAGTCGCGTTCGTGAGCTAACCATAAGGCTTGGCAAGAGCCCAGTCAGTTCCGAGGATTTTCCCGCCTTCATCGTCAACCGTATTCTCTTACCGATGATCAACGAGGCCATCTACACGCTGTACGAGGGGGTGGGTTCGGTGGAAGCAATTGACACTGCCATGAAGCTTGGCGCCAACCATCCCATGGGCCCGCTGGAGCTAGCCGATTTCATCGGTCTCGATGTATGCCTGGCGGTGATGCAGGTCCTGCACGAGGGCCTCGCCGACACCAAGTACCGCCCCTGCCCGTTGTTGGCGAAATATGTCGAGGCCGGCTGGATCGGCTGCAAGTCCGGCCGCGGCTTCTACGACTACACCGGCGACGCCCCTGTGCCGACGCGCTAGCGCCATCGACTTTGCCGGGCTTGGCTGGCAATATCTGGCGCAAAGGCATCACGTCGCACAGGGAGGAAGTATCATGATCGTGGCATCATTGCGTTCGCTGGGTGGGCAGTTCTGCGCCGCGTTCGTATTGACCTTGGGCCTCACCGCAACGTCCCCGGCCCAGGCGGAAGACGGTGAGATCTCCATCGCCGTCGTTACCTTCCTTTCCGGCCCGGCGGCGGCGCATTTCGGCGTGCCTGCGCGCGAGGGCGCGGAGACCACCATCGATGCACTCAATGCCGGCGCCTTCCCCGCGCCCTACAACACGCCAGGCATCGGCGGCATGAAGATCGTACCGATCTTCGTCGACGAGGCGGGTGGCGCCACCAAGCAGGTGGCCGAGTTCCGCAATCTGGTGCAGCGGCGCAATGTCGACATCATCATGGGCTACATCTCCAGCGGCGATTGCCTGGCCATTCCCCAGGTCGCCGAGGAACTCAAGCAGTTCACTATTCTCGTCGACTGCGGCACGCCGCGCGTCTTCGAGGAGGCGAGCTACCAATACGTCTTTCGCACCGGCCCGCACGCGGCGATGGACAACGTCGCCATCGCCCGCTACCTGCTCGACCGCAAACCGGATGTAAAGACCATCGCCGGACTCAATCAGAACTACGCCTGGGGCCAGGACTCCTGGAACGATTTTCAAGGCTCTATGGAGGTGCTCAAGCCCGGCATCGAGGTCGTCGATGTGCAGTTCCCGAAGCTTTTTGCCGGCCAGTTTGGCGCCGAGATCTCGGCGCTTCTGTCCAGGAGACCCGATGTCATCCATTCGAGCTTCTGGGGCGCCGACCTTGAAGCTCTGATCCTGCAGGGCGGCGGTCGCGGCCTGTTCGAGCGCAGCCAAGTGGTGCTGTCGGCCGGCGAGCACGTGCTACATCTGATCGGTGACCGCATGCCGGACGGTACCTTTCTCGGCGCCCGCGGTCCGCACGGCCCGTTTGCGCCCGAGAGCGAGATGAACACCTGGTTCCACAACACCTATACCGAACGTTGGGGCCATGTGCCGAACCAGGGTGCCTACAAATACACCATGGCGCTGTTAGGCCTCAAGACGGCCTATGCCAAGGCCGAGGCTGTGGCCGGGTCTGCGCCAACGCCGGAGCAGGTAATGCAGGCGCTGACCTATCTCGAATGGGACAGCCCCAGCGGCATGGTCAAGATGGCGCTGGCCGACGGCCACCAGGCGATCCAGGCCAATGCCATCGGCACCAGCCGCTACGACGAGGCAGAAGGTCGTATCGTGGTAGACGACGTCGTCTACTACAACGCCGAATGCGTCAATCCGCCGCCGGGTATCAAGGCCATCGACTGGATCCGTCAGGGCTTCCCCGACGCTAAGTGTAACTGATGGACCTTGATCTCTCCGGCAAGACGGCGCTGGTCACGGGGTCCTCCCGCGGCATCGGGTTCGAGACCGCGGTGGGGCTCGTCGAGATGGGCGCCAAGATTATCGTGCACGGACGCACCAACACTTCCGTAAACGATGCGCTCGCCCGCCTCGAAGAACGCATCGCTGCCGCCGACGCCGTCGGGATCGCCGCTGATCTCGGCACGGCTGCCGGCTGTGATGCCATCGCTGCCGCGCACCCGATGGTCGACGTGTTGGTCAACAATGTCGGCATTTACCGGCCCGAGCCTTTTAACGAGGTCGGCGACGATACTTGGCAGGTATATTTTGACATCAACGTCATGTCGGGCGTACGCATGGCGCGGCACTATCTTAAAGGGATGCTCGAGCGCGACTGGGGACGGGTTATTTTTGTCTCTAGCGAATCCGGCGTCTTCATCCCTCCGGAGATGATTCATTATGGCTTCTCCAAGGCGGCGCAGTTGGCCATCGCCCGCGGATTAGCCGAAACCACTAAGGGTTCAAACGTGACCGTCAACTCTGTGTTGCCCGGCCCCACCTGGGTCGAGACCCAGGAGCGCAACATGGGCCCGCGGGCCAAGGCCGAGGGGCGCAGCATCGAGGAACTCAAGGCCGAAATCTTCGCCACTCGCCGCCAGTCCTCGCTCTTACAGCGCTACGAGACCCCGGACGAGGTCGCCAACATGATCTGCTACGCCTGCAGCCCTGCCGCCTCAGGCACCAACGGCGCCTCGCTGCGCGTCGAAGGCGGGATCGTGCGTAACTTCGTCTAGCCCTCAATTGGCAGAATACCTTACATCAATTACGGAGACCGTCACTGGCCCTTACTTAACTACAGGCGATTACGCAGCGCAGAGATTGCATGACAACTAATGCCACATGGGAAAATATATGGTGTCCCCATATTATGTGGTGCCGGTAAATTATAGAATAAACCTAATCCTCTTTTATTTCTTCAGATCAAGAGATAGTCGTGGTCCTGAGCGCCGGGAAGCCACGATAGTGGTCGCGATGGTTGCCGGTGTGGTTGGGTTTGCCAGGCTTGGCCAGCAGGTCGCGCGGTGCGGTGTAGCTGCAGATGGTGCGCTTGGGGCGCTCGTGCCAAGAGATGGTGAAGGCAGCGAGCTTGGCAAAGAAGACCAGCCGACTGTAGGGTAGACAGCTGTGAATCCGCCAGACCAGGGCACGCCAGTTGGCACCTTCGGCATAGCGGTCGGCAAACTGGGGCACGACGGCAAAAACCGCACCCGGCCCCGGTTCTCCAACGTCTTGACCGAGCGAGGCTTGCGCACTCTGCTCACCAAGTCTCGCCAAATGGGCGCAATTCGACAAGAAACGAGCGTGCCGAGCGCGGCTGGTGTGCGGTATGGAAGATCTCCTCAGCCAACTCTTCTGGCTTGGCGAAGACCTCGTCCGGCTTGTCGCCGAAGCGGCGGCGGGCGAACGGCATGTCGATGAGCGCATCGATCACCACATAGGCCACGTGCACGCCTTGCGGCCCCAGCTCGCGGGCCAAACATTCTGCCAGGATGCGCTGCGAGGCCTTGGTCGGTGAGAAGCCAACGAAGCTCGGAATGCCACGTGTCGCGCCGGTATTGCCGGTGACCACGAGCGCGCCAGTGCCGCGCGCGGCCATGGCTGGCGCCAGCTCCTGGGCCGTGACCAGCAGGCCCGTGGTGTTGACGCGAAAATTGCGCTCGAAAACCTCGGTATCGAGCGCGGTGTAATCGGCGAAGGTGGCGAGCGCCGCGTTGTAGACTACCACGTCGGGTTCGCCCTCTTCCGTAACGATATGCCGCAGCGTCTCGCGATAGGTGTCGAGATCGGCAATATCGGCAGGATAGGCGGTGCCACCCTCGACCGCGGTAGCCAGCTCACTTAGGCGTTTGGAATTTCGTGCGAGCATCGACACGCGATACCCCCCCACCGCGAAGCGCTTCGCGCAGGCTAACCCCGTCCCGACACCGACACCGATGACGAGACAGTGTCCCACGGTTACGCCCTTGCAGTCGGCCGTGTTGCCACCCGCTCCCACCAAGCAGCAAGATTTACCTGTTCGTCCGCGATACGCACGTCGCAGACCCCCTTGGCCAACAGCACAGCACATTGCGCAGTGATGTCCGCTACTGTGTAGTCAGCCGTGGCGACGAAATCACGGCCTGCCAACTCCTTGTCTAACCAATCGTAGCGCTCCCGGATCTTATCTCGACAAGCATCGGCCCAGGCGGGAATCTGTTCCATGCGCCCGTCCCACATTTTGTGGCTATGGACAAAGGCGTGCATGGCTGGCAGCAGAATTTCGTGCTCCATGCGCCGGTTCCACATCTCAACTTGCGCCTGCTCTCGCGCATCGCGGCCAAACAACGGCGGCTCGGGATGTTGCAATTCGAGATAGCGGCAGATGGCGACTGACTCGGCAATACAACTGCCGTCATCGAGCTCGAGTACAGGCAGCAGCCCGAGCGAATTTTTCGTTTCCAGAAACTTCGCCGTGCGGTTCTCGCCTTTCATCATGTCGACCATGACGGCGGGAATATCGAGATTTTTCTCGGCCATGAAGATGCGCACGCGCCGTGTGTTGGGTGAGCCGGCAAGATCGTAGAATTTCATTTTCTGAGCCTTCCTATTCACCCTTAAAGACCGGCGCGCGCTTCTCGAGGAAGGCCTTAACGCCCTCATGTCCATCCGCAGTCGTAGTCGAAACGCGCGCCAGAACACGGGTCTCGCGCTCCATCTGCGATTCAAGCGTGTCGTTGGGTGCCGTCTGAAGGAGCTCCTTGACGCCACCGAAGGCCTCGGTTGGACCTGCCGCAAGCTGCTCGGCGAGCGCCGTCACCTCACCCATCAGCTCAGCCGCCGGCACGACCTTGTTGACCAGACCCCAGTCGAGTGCTTCCGCCGCGTCGAGCGTGCGGTTGGTCATGTAAAGCTCGGCCGCGCGGCGCGTGCCGATCAGACGCGTCAGGAAATAGGTCGAGCTGCCGTCGGGGGTGAAGCCAAGTTTAGTGTAGGCGCTAGTGAACTTGGCGTGGTCCGCGGCAATGGCGAGGTCGCAGAAGGCGACAACACTGAGCCCCGCCCCGGCGGCCACGCCGTTGATGGCTGCAACTAGCGGCGCGCGCATCCAGGCGAAGCGCGAGACCGCGGCGTGCAGCACCGTGGTCATCTCCTTGAGGCGCATCTCCAGCTGTTCGGGCTTGACGGCAAAGCCGCCGATATCGCCGCCGGCGCAAAAGGCCTTGTTGCCAGTGCCGGTGAGCACAGCCGCGCGCACCCGCTTGTCTGTGCCACAGCGGTTGGCAACATCCAGCAGCTCCTTGGCCATGGCGGCGTTAAGCGCGTTGTACTGCTCGGGGCGATTGAGGGTAATCCAGGCGATGTTGTCGCGGATATCGAGATCGAGGGCGGTGTAGGTCATGAGGCTTCCGTTTCCTTATTCGCGGCCCCAAAGACGGGCTCCCGCTTTTCGATGAAGGCGCACACCGCCTCCCTGTGGTCGGCGCTGGCCGCAGCCTGTAGCAGCCGCTCGGCCTCGCTGTCGAGCGCGGCGAGAAAATCCTTCTCCGCAACATCGTCGAGATTGTCCTTAATCAGCGCCAGCGCCTGGCGCGGTCCCGCCGCAAGCTGCCTGGCCAACGCGAAGGCCTCGCCCGCCAGCTGGTCGCCCGGCACCACCCGATTGACCAGGCCGATGCGCTCGCACGTCGCCCCATCGATGCGGTCGGCGGTGAACATGAGTTCGCGGGCCCGGCCGTTGCCGACGGCACGGCTCAAGAGCCAGGCGACGCCATAGTCGCCGCTCAGCCCGATGCGGGCATAGCCGGTCGAGACGAAGGCCGTCTCGGCGGCGATGCGAATGTCGCAGGCGAGCGCGATGGCAAGTCCTGCCCCGGCTGCCGGGCCCGGCAGTGCCGCGATGGTGGGCTTGCGCAAAGCGACGAGCGCACCTGTCAGGGTGCGTTGGCGCTGGCGCAGATCGGCGACCTTGGCATCAAAGGAAAGCTCGCTGCCGATGCCGCTCGCGCTCATACCCTTGACGTCGCCGCCAGCACAGAATGCGGTGCCGGTGCCGGTTAGCAGCAGCGCACCGATGGCATCGTCCTCACCACAACGGTGTATCATGCGGCGCAGCGCGGGCGTCAGCTCGTTGGAGAGCGCATTGCGCGCCTCAGGCCGGTTCAAGATAATGGTGGCGACGCCTTCTTGCAGCGTGCACAGCAGCTGCTCAGTCCCAGTCTCGACGGCAATCGACTCGGCCAAGGCCCTCTCCCTCTATAAAAGTTCCGGTTCAGAACCTTTACCGGTCGCGACTATGCGCATGCGCTACCTGGGCCGCAAGTTCGAAATTTGAACTTTTGTTCCCGGCGGCGATGCCGTAATGGTCTCATCCGACCGCAACGCATGTATCGCCGGATCGCCGGCGCGATAAGAAGGAGCGCGGCGATGGATGAGCAGGGCCGACCCTATAGTAGAGTGAATTGCCCGATTGCCGATGCACTCGGCATCATCGGCGACCGCTGGACATTGCTGATCCTGCGCGACGCCGTTGTCGGGGTGACCCGTTTCGAGACGTTTCAGAACCGCCTCGGCGTCTCCCGAAGCGTGCTGACGACGCGGCTAAAGCATTTGATTGATGTTGGGCTACTCGACCGCAAGCCTGTGCGCGATGACGGCCGCAGACAAGAATATGTGCTGACCAAAAAGGGGCAAGCCATGTTGCCTGTCCTCGCCGCCTTGGTCGAATGGGGAGAAACCTGGATGCCGCAGCCTGACGGCCCACGCGCCCGGCTCGTCGACCGCCGGAGCGGCGATCCGGTGTCGCTTCACTTTTGCCGGGATAGTGACAGCGCCACCGTTCCCGCAGCGGCTGTGTGCCTTCGATGACGCTACCACCCGTGCTCGATGGCACATTGCGCATCCCGGTGATCGGTGCGCCATTGTTCATGATCTCCAATCCGAAGCTGGTCATCGCCCAGTGCGCCGCGGGCATCGTCGGCTCGTTCCCGGCACTCAATGCGCGCCCGCCCGAAGCGCTCGATGACTGGCTGGCGGAGATCAAGGAAACGCTGGCGACGCATGACAAAGCGTATCCCGAACAGCCCGCCGCTCCCTTCGCCCTGAACCAGATCGTGCACAAGTCGAACACGCGCCTCGACCATGACATGGAAATGTGTGTCAAGCACAAGGTCCCCATCGTCATCACCTCGCTCGGCGCTCGCCCGGAAGTGTGCGATGCGGTGCATGCATATGGCGGCATAGTGATGCACGACATCATCAACATCCATTTCGCCCACAAGGCAGTAGACAAGGGCGCGGACGGCCTCATTGCTGTCTGTGCCGGCGCGGGCGGACACGCGGGCACGCTGTCACCTTTCGCGCTGATCCAGGAGATTCGCGAATGGTTTGACGGCCCGCTGGCGCTGTCGGGCGCCATCGCGCAGGGCGGAGCGGTGCTTGCCGCCAAGGCCATGGGCGCGGACCTCGCCTATATCGGCTCGGCCTTTGTCGCCACCGAGGAGGCTAACGCCATCAACGCCTACAAGCAGGCGATCGTCGACGGCGTGGCCGACGACATCGTCTACACCAACTTTTTTTCGGGCGTGCGTGGCAACTACCTAGCGCCCTCAATCGCCAATGCGGGACTCGACCCGCACGACCTGCCGGAGGCCGATCCATCGAAGATGGACTTCAGGTCGGGTGGGATTGGGGCGAAGAAGGTCTGGCGCGACATCTGGGGCTCGGGCCAGGGCATCGGCGCCATCAAGGCAGTGATGCCCGCCGCGGCGTTGGTCGATCGCCTGACGGCAGAATACGAGGCCGCCCGCGACAGCCTCGCGGCGCCACTGCACGCGACGGCAAAATAGGAATAGGAGTGACACCGTGGCCCTGACCAGCGCCCAGCTACATTACAGCATTATCAACGACGTCGTTGCCAACGGGCGGGCGCCGCATCTCTCGGTGCTGGCATCACGCTACCACGTGATGCCGGAGGAAATGCAAAAAGGGCTGCGGCAGCTCGCCGATGACCGCGGCGTGGTGCTGCATCCGGACAACGACGAGATCTGGGCAATCCACCCCTTCTCCCTGGCGCCAACCAACTTCACGGTGCGCGCCGGGGCGAAAGTCTGGTGGGGCAACTGTGCTTGGTGCTCGCTCGGCATCGCCGCGCTGATCGGCGGAGAGGTCACAATCAGCAGCACCCTCGGCGGTGAAGGCCAGCCGGTCAGCGTCACGGTAAGGGACGGCACGGTTGAGGATAGCAACCTCGTAGTCCACTTCCCCATTCCTATGCAGCACATCTGGAACAACGTGATCTATAGCTGCAGCACCATGCTATTTTTCGAAAGTGAGACAGAGGTCCGGTCCTGGTGCTTCCGCCACGGCATCGTCATAGGCGACGTGCGGTCAATCGACACCGTGGCGCGCTTCGCGGGCGACTGGTACGGGCGCCATCGCGACAAGGATTGGCAGAAGTGGACGGTTGCCGAGGCGCGTGAGCTGTTCGCACGGCATGGACTATCCGGCCAAATTTGGGAGCTGCCGGATGGGGACGATACGAGATTCTGAGGAGAAGGGAGTGGGACCTTGGCAAACCCCGTTTGTCTGATCGCCGGGGCAGGACCCGGCACCGGTGGCGAATGCGCCAGGCGCTTCGCCAGCGGCGGCTACCGTGTCGCCATGCTGGCGCGCAACAAGGAGCGCCTCGACACGCTTGAGGCAGAGATCCAGGGCTCACGCGGCTATGTCTGTGACGTGTCCGATCTCGACGGCCTGATGGCGACCGCCGAGTGCGTGCGCGATGAGATGGGCGCGCCCGAGGTGGTCGTGCACAACGCCGTCTCGGGCATCCTCGAAGGCGGCGGCGCGGCCAAGTTCCTGGAGGACGACCCCACCCGGCTCGAGCGCAATTTCCGCGTCAACACCACGTCCCTGCTCTACCTTGTCCGCTCTACCGCACCGGCCATGATCGAGGCCGGCAAGGGCGCCATCGTCGTCACCGGCAATACTTCAGCGACCCGCGGCAAGCCAGCTTTCGCCTATTTCGCGCCTACCAAGGCAGCGCAGCGCATTCTCTGCGAATCCATGGCGCGTGACCTTGGGCCCAAGGGCGTGCACGTGGCCTATGTGATGATCGACGCCGCCATCGACACCCCGCGCACACGGCCGATCTTCGCCGCCGATAAGCCGGACGAGGATTTCTGCAAACCGACGGCGATCGCCGAGGAGATCTTCCATGTGGCGCATCAGGATCGCTCTGCTTGGTCCTTCCTGGTCGAGCTGCGGCCCGACCGCGAGACCTGGTAATGGCGCCGGTTTGTCTGATAACCGGCGCCGGAGACGGCACCGGGGCCGCTTGTGCCCGCCGCTTTGCCGCCGGTGGCTATCGCGTTGCCATGCTGGCCCGCACGGAAGAGCGCCTACGCAAGCTTGAAGGCGAGATCGAGGGTAGCAGCGGCTATTTCTGCGATGTCAGCGATCTCGAGCATTTCACAGCTACGATGGCGCAGGTGCGCGAGGAGATGGGGGCGCCAAGCACCGCCATTCACAATGCAGTGACGGCGTCTTTCGGCACTGTGCTGGAAGCCGATCCCAAAACCTTCGAGCATATCTTCCGCGTCAACACCACTGCGCTCATGGTGCTCGCGCAAGGTGTGGCCCCAGCCATGGTAAAAGCGGGCAAGGGCGCCATCATCGTTACCGGCAACACCTCGGCCTGGCGCGGTAAGCCTCGCTATTCGATGTTCGCACCGACCAAAGCGGCCCAACGCATCCTCGCCCAGTCGATGGCGCGCGATCTCGGGCCCAAGGGCGTGCATGTCGCCTATGTCACCATCGACGCCGCCATCGACACGCCCTGGACGCGGCCGCGCTTGCGGCCTGACGAGCCCGACGATTTTTTTTGTAAACCCAAGGATATTGCGGACGAGATCTTCCATATCGCACATCAGGCGACATCGGCCTGGTCATTCGATGTCGAGATCCGGCCCTTCCATGAAACGTGGTGATGCCATGAAGCTCTACGATTTCAGCCTTGCCCCGAACTCGCGCAGAGTGCGTGTCTTTCTGGCCGAAAAGGGCATCGACACGCCCTTGGTCAGCGTGAATACGCGCGAAAATGAGCATTTTAGTGCCTGGTTTCGGGAGAAAAATTCCGCTTGCACCGTGCTCGAGCTCGACGACGGCACCTGCATCAGCGAATCTGTCGCCATCTGCCGCTATTTCGAGGAAATCCAGCCCGAGCCAGCCTTGTTCGGCACAGGCGCCAAGGAACGCGCGCTGGTGGAGATGTGGAACCGCCGCGCCGAGCTTGAGGGGCAGCAAGCAGTAGCCCAAATAATTCGCAATTCGGCGCCCATGTTCAAGGACCGCGCGCTGGCTGGCGTGCGCGGCGTACCGCAGATTCCAGCGCTGATCGAACGCGGCAAAGCAAGCCTCTGCCGCTTTTTCGAGACCATAGACCAGCGCCTCGGCGAGACGCGCTATCTCGCCGGCGAGAGTTTCAGCATCGCCGACATTACCGCTTTCGTCGCCATCGGCTTTGCCGGGCGTGTCGAGATCGGCGTTCCCAACTCATGCGCCAATGCGAATCGCTGGTTCGCGGATGTCAGCGCCCGACTAAGCGCGGAGGCCTGAGCTATGGCAGCGACCATTGAGTTCTTTTTCGATTTTGGCAGCCCGACGGCGTATATGGCGTACACCCAGCTTCCGAGCATCGCCGAGCGCACGGGCGCGTCACTGGTCTACCGGCCTGTGCTGCTCGGCGGCGTCTTCAAGGCCACCGGCAACGCCTCGCCCGCCACGGTGTCGGCCAAGGGCGCCTATATGGGCCGCGACCTCGCCCGCAGTGCCGCTAAACTCGGCGTCGACTATGCTCCCAATCCACATTTTCCGGTCAATACCCTGGCGATCATGCGCGGCGCCATCGCAGCCCAACACGAAGGCGAGTTCCAGCCCTACCTCAATGCCATGTACCGCGCCATGTGGACCGAGGAGCGCAATATGCAGGAGTTCGAGGAGATTGCTGCTGTGCTAGGCACAATCGGGCTCGATCCAGCCCGCTACGGCACTCTAGTACAGGAGCAGGTGATTAAGGATGAACTCAAGGCCAACACCGAGGAAGCCGTCTCGCGCGGTGTTTTCGGCGCGCCGACGATGTTCGTAGGCTCAGAGATGTTCTTCGGCCACGATCGGCTCGCCTGGGTAGAGGAACTGGCCGGCGCTGGCGATATCCCGCCCACGTGGACCGCTTAGGGTCGCATGGCGAAGCTGGCGCGCCCTGGTTCACGCAAAGGTGCCACGAGGTTGGCAAACTCGCAAAGTAGTGGGCGGGTGTCGCGGGGGTCGATGATCTCCTCGACGCCGTAGCGCTCGGCGGTGCGAAAGGGCGAGCGCACCGCTTCCAGGCGCTCGAGAATCTCCGCCTGCATCTTCTGCGGGTCATCGGCCTTTTCCAGGTCCGCCTTCCAAGCCGCTTCAATGCCACCCTCGACGGGTAGCGAGCCCCAGTCCCCGGATGGCCAAGCGTAGCGGTAGTGGAAGCGGCTCTGGTTGGCATGGCCTGCACCCGCCACCCCGAAGGCCTTGCGCATGACGACCGAACACCAGGGCACACGTGCCTGGTAAATTGCAGCGAGCGCACGGGTGCCGTGGCGAATGGTTGCGGCCTTCTCGTGGGCAACGCCGATGGCGAAGCCGGGGCAGTCGACCAGATGCACCACGGGCAGGTGGAAGGTCTCGGCAAGATCGACGAAACGGGTCACCTTGAGTGCTGCATCCGCAGTCCAGCCACCGGCAAAGACATAAGGATCGCCGGCCAGCAACGCCACCGGCCAGCCGTCGAGGCGCGCCAGCCCGGTAATCGCCGAGCGGCCGAAGCGGGCGCCCATCTCGAGAAAGCTGCCTGCGTCCACGACGGCCTCGATGACGGGGCGCATTTTGTATATCTTGCGCCGGTCGCGCGGCACCACGTCGATGAGGAAGTCCTCGCGGCGCTCCGTCGGATCATGGCTCGGCCCACGCGACGGCACGTCCCAGATCGAGGATGGCAGGTAGGATAGGAAGCGACGGGTACGCGCGAAGGCCTCGTCCTCACTGTCGACCGCATCATCGACCGCACCATTGGTGGTGTGGATGTCTGAGCCGCCCAGCCCTTCCTTGTCAACTTGCGCACCTAGCCGGTTGACCACCGGCGGACCGGCCACGAACATCTGCGACTGGCCCTTGACCATGAGCGAATAGTGGCTGGCCGCGACGCGCGCCGCTCCGAGCCCCGCCACAGGCCCGAGCGCCAGCGCTACCACCGGAACCGTCGCCATGTTCTCGACCACCCACTCCCAGGCGGGGTTGGCTGGCAGATAGGTGTGGCCCTCGGTCTCGACAGTGCGGACCGAGCCGCCCCCGCCGGTCCCCTCGACCAAGCGCACGATGGGCATGCGCAGCTCGTTCGCCATCTGTTCAGCAGCAATCTGTTTGGCACGAATACCAGCATCAGCCGCACCGCCACGAATCGTGAAATCATCCGCCGAGACAGTAACCGGCTGGGACTCTATGCGACCGCGGCCCATGACTACGTTGGAGGCGCGGAAGCTTTTCAGGCTACCGTCATCGCCATAGTCGGCAACGCCGGCGATGGCGCCGATCTCGTGAAAGCTTCCGGGGTCCAACAACCGTTCGATGCGCTCGCGCACCGTCAGACGACCGTTATCGTGCTGGCGCTTTATCTTCTCCGGCCCGCCCATTTCGCGAGCCATAGCCTCGCGGCGCCTGAGTTCTTCGATCTCGGGGCGCCAGCCCTTGGCGCTTCGCTCCACCTCGTCGTCCATGAAATTCCTCACATTTGTCTGATGCGCCCGATCCAAGCGCAATCGACGCGCCACCGCAAGGCGCCAGCACTCATGCCCATTGACCGCACAGCACGGAGCATGAAAAACTGCCGAATCTGGCCGACTGCAGCTGTGCAGCATGCCGTATGAATAGGGTAAAGGGGGGTCTACCCATGGAAGCCAAGGTCATCTGGCTTTTCGTCTTCGTACTGCTCTACTGGTCGTATTGTATCTTCTGGGGTGTCAAGGGCGCCCTGACAGCACGCACCGCCAGCGATTATTTCATCGCCGGGCGCGGCATATCGATCTGGGTTTTCGTGCTGGCGGCCACCGCCACATCATTCTCGGGCTGGACCTTCATGGGCCACCCCGGTCTAATCTATCGTGACGGCCTCCCATACGCCTACGCCTCGTTCTACGCCATCACCATCCCCTTTACTGGGGTAATGTTCCTTAAGCGACAATGGATGATCGGCAAGCGCTTCGGCTTCGTCACGCCAGGCGAGATGCTGTCGGACTACTTCCGCTCCGACTCAATCCGACTCCTAGTGGTGATCGTGGCGCTGGTCTTCTCGGTGCCCTATCTCGGCGTGCAGCTACGCGCTTCCGGCTTCCTCTTCAACGTGCTGACCGACGGCATGCTCGATGTCAATGTCGGCATGTGGCTGCTGTCCGCGGTGGTGATAATCTACGTCGCCTCGGGCGGGCTGCGTGCAGTGGCCTATGTGGACACCGTACAGTGCGTCCTGCTGGCGGGCGGCATTATCGCCATTGGCATCATCACGCTGAACAGTGTCGGCGGCATGGGCAACCTGATCGAGGGCATTGCCGCGCTGACGACGATAGACGAGAAGCTAACACCGGCAGGCTATAGCCATTACATCGCCATTCCCGGCGTGATCCAGTTCGTCGATGCGGGTGCCAAAGCGACCGGCGGCGCCTGGACCGGCATCATGGTGCTCACCTATATGTTCGCGCTGATGGGCATCCAGTCGGCACCGGCCTTCACCATGTGGGCGTTTTCGAACAAGAGCCCGAAGCCGTTCGCGCCACAACAGGTCTGGGCCTCGTCCTTCGCGATCGGCCTGATCCTGTTCTTCTTCACCGCCATCCAGGGCATGGGCTCGCATTTGCTCGGTGCCGATACGGCACTGCTCGCCGCCCATCCTGAGGTGGTGAACAATGTTATGGGCGGCGGTCTCGGCGGCAAGGATCTGATGGAGGCGACCGGCAAGCAAGGCATGCTAGTGCCCCAGCTGATTAACCTGATGGCTGACACAGCACCCTGGCTGGTTGGCCTGCTCTCGGTTTGTGCGCTGGCCGCCATGCAGTCGACGGGTGCGGCCTATATGTCGACGGCAGGCGGCATGCTGACCCGTGATCTGCTCAAGCACTACCTGATACCAGATGCCAGCCACGCCCAACAGAAGCTGGCCGGCCGTATTGGTGTGGTGATCATCGTGCTGGCAGCGCTCTTCGTGGCCACGGTATCGTCGGACGCGCTGGTTCTGCTCGGCGGTCTTGCGGTTGCTTACGGCTTCCAGATGTGGCCCTCGCTGATCGCCATTTGCTGGTGGCCCTATCTCACCCGCGCCGGCGTGACCTTAGGCCTGGTCGCCGGGCTCATTGCGGTGACGCTGACCGAATCGATCGGCCAGAAGCTGGGCATCACCGGCTGGGGTCGTTGGCCGCTGACCATCCATTCGGCGGGCTGGGGCATTCTATTCAACCTCGGCACGGCTATCATCGTCTCGCGCTTCACCCAGAATGCTGATGATCTCGCACACAAGATGGTCTTCCACAACTTCCTGCGTGAGCATGCCGGCCTGCCCGAAAGCAAGCGGCATCTGATCCCGCGGGCCTGGGCGATCACCCTGGTCTGGTTCATGTTTGGCATCGGGCCAGGCGCTGTAATCGGCAACACCATTTTTGGCTCACCCGTCGATGCCACCACCTGGATGTTCGGCATTCCGTCGATCTGGGCCTGGCAGATTCTGTGGTGGGGCCTGGGAGTGTTCATGATGTGGTTCCTGGCCTACAAGATGGAGTTGTCGACGGTGCCGCTGCGCGATGTCGAGGCGCTACAAGAGGATATCGGCGACATCCGGCTCGCCCCAGACAAGCCTTAAGGCGCACGCGTCGCGAGGGTCGGGCGATGAGCCAGAGCGGCTATCTCGCCTGGAGTCTGGCGCTCGCCGCAGTGCTGTGGTGGCCTGTCGGGCGCATCGTCTGGGTGATGGCGGTGCGCCGACTTGAACGGAAGCTGGACCGCGAGCTCGACGTGGCGGAGGTCACGGCGCAGCGGCGTCGTGCCTGGCTGCTTGCCTTGCCGCTCTGCCTGGTCTTTGCAGGCCTATTCAATTTGCGCCTGCTTGAAGGATGAGCACCGTGGCCTGGAAGCGCCTGGCAGTCTGCCTCGGCCTGGCGACGGCGGCGTGGTTTCTCTACGACATGCTTATCGCTGGCCGCAACCCGGCGCTCGATGCTCAGTCGGCAGCCGACAGATTGTTTGAGGACGGCGCCTACGAGCGCGCCCTGACGCTGTACCGCGAGCGCAACACCATCGAGCCCAGCAACGCCTTTGCACTACGCGGCATCGCCCTTAGCCTGATGCAGCTTAGCCACCACAACGAAGCGCTCGGCGCCTTCGCTGCCGCCATCGACGCCGATCCCGACGATGCCAACGCCTTCGCCAACCGTGGCATCCTGCACGACCGCATGGGCAACTATGCGCGAGCCATGGTCGACTATCGCCAGGCGCTCAGCCTTGATGCCGAGATTGCCGACGGCCCGGGCTGGCTCACGCGCTTCCTGCGCAACCAACCCGACCGACCGCCCTCGATCGCCGACCGCCTGGCCTATCTCGAAGCCGAGTTCGACAAGCCCGAGGCCGAACGCGTGCTACGCTCGCCCGAGATAGACGCCGAGCAACGGCCGTATCAGCAGTGAGAGGGTGGCCCGCAGAGCCGTGACAGCTTACCTCAATCTGCGAAGGGGTCGCTCATGAGGATAGTGTCGTCGCGTTCGGGGCTGGTTGAGAGGAGGGTGACGGGGGCGCCGATGAGCTCTTCGATGCGGCGGACGTATTTCACTGCTGTGGCCGGTAGCGCCGCCCAACTACGGGCGCCCTGGGTGCTTTCGTGCCAGCCTTCGAAGCTCTCGTAGACCGGCTCCACGGAGGCTTGTAGGCGTGGACTTGCGGGCAGGTGGTCAATCATCTTGCCATCGATGCGATAGCCGATGCACACCTTCAGCTCGTCAAAGCCGTCGAGTACGTCAAGCTTAGTCAGGGCAATGCCGCCGATGCCGCCAAGACGGATAGCCTGGCGCACCAACACCGCGTCGAACCAGCCACAGCGCCGCGCCCGGCCCGTCACAGTACCGAACTCGTGACCGCGCTCGCCGAGGCTGCCACCGATCTCGTTATCCTGTTCGGTTGGGAAAGGCCCTTCGCCGACGCGCGTGGTGTAGGCCTTGGTGATGCCGAGCACAGTGTCGATACTGCCCGGGCCGATGCCGGAGCCGACCGCCGCTGCCCCCGCCAAAGTGTTCGACGAGGTGACAAAGGGATAGGTCCCATGATCGATGTCGAGCATAGCTCCCTGGGCGCCCTCGAAAAGGATGCGCTTACCCTCGCGCCGTGCCTTGTCAAGCTCAATGCCGACGGTGGTCGCAAAGGGTAGAACGCGCTCCGCGACTTCGCGTAGATCGGCGTGTAAACGATCCTTATCGACAGGATGGAGACCCATGCCCTGACGCAATACGTTGTGATGCAAAAGTGAGGCATCAATACGCTCGGCAAGCAGATCCGCATCTGCCAGGTCACAGATTCGGATGGCACGGCGAGCTATCTTGTCCTCGTAGGCCGGGCCGATACCACGACCCGTGGTACCGATCTTGGCAGCGCCGCACAGCACCTCGCGCTGACGATCGAGCTCGCCATGCAGCGGCAGAATCAAACAAGCATTCTCAGCAATACGCAGGCTATCTGGCGTTGCCGTCACGCCCTGACCGGCGAGACGGTCCATCTCCTCCAGCAGAGCCCAGGGATCAATGACCACCCCATTACCAATCAACGAGGTCTTGCCGGGCCGCACAATACCCGACGGCAGCAGGCTCAGCTTGTAGGTAACACCGTCGATGACCAGCGTATGGCCGGCATTATGCCCGCCCTGAAACCGCACCACGAAATCGGCACGCTCGGACAGCCAATCGACGATCTTGCCCTTGCCTTCGTCGCCCCATTGCGACCCGACCACGACCACATTGGCCATATCCTGCTCCTCAGTCGTCCCCGGCCAGTAGCCTAATGGCGCCGTCTTGCCAGATGTGCGTGCACGCGAGACGCTGGGCCTCCGCCGCATCACCGTTGTCAGAGGCAACCAGGCCTTTGACGGTCTGCCAGCCATCGGCACGCGCCGCGGCTGCAACCTCGGCCGGCGCCTCGTACGGCACGAAGAGCCGGTCGGGCACAGCGGGCTTTGGTGCTGCACCGAGCAGGGCGTCACCGAGCAAGGTGAAACCGGTGGCGGGCTCGCCACCCGCCGTGATATAGCGCCCGCCGAATCCGAGCTCGGTGCGCGCACCGAGCGCATAGAGAGTGAACGAGATGCCGCTGTGATATTCGAAGCCGCGGCGCTCTAGCGGATCGACGGTGAGGGTCAGATCGGGCGCCGACGCGCGCACCAGTTCGACTACCTCGCGTAGGCGCTCGACCAGACGCGCCGGCACCTCAGACAGGCCGTCCGCAGCACAATCCACGGAGAGCAGCCGCCCGAAGACGCGGGCCACCTCGCCTTTGGCGCCGTTCTCAGCGGCCTCGGCCAGGGCGGCAGCGTCCTTGCGGTCGATGGCAGCAAGCACACGCGCACGCGTCTCGTCGTCGAGAGTGAAGGCATCGCAAATCGCGTCTGCGAGGTCGGGAACGTTGATGTCAACGCTGAGGCCTTCGATACCGATCTCCGCCAGCGCCTCGGCCGCGAGCAGGATGACCTCGGCGTCGGCGGTGCCAGCGCGGGCGGGGCCAATAAGCTCGACACCGATCTGGCGGAACTGACGGTCCTCACGCAGTTGCCCGCCGCGCACCCGCAACACCTCGCCTACATAACAAAGCCGCAAGGGTCTCGGCTCTGCGGAAAGCCGTGTCGCGGCGATACGCGCGATCTGCGGCGTGATGTCGGCACGCAGGCCCATCATGCGCTGCGAGACCGGATCCATAATGCGAAACGTCTGCTCCGCTACCGCGGCGCCGACGCCGTCGAGCAGCCCAGTCTCAAACTCAACAAGCGGCGGCTTGACACGCTGATAGCCGAAGCGCACGAAGCGGTCGAGCAGGGCCCGGCTCAAGCCGTCCTCTTGGTCTGCGAGCGGCGGCAGCAGGTCCTGCAGGCCCGCCGGCAAGAGCGCTTTCTGGCGTGGATCAGTCATAGCGCCGAGAATCTACCTTACTCGCGCCGGGAAGTCAGAATTTCAATGACTTGGCCTGAACCACGCCGTCGAGCGCGCGCAGCGCTGCGAGCAAGTCCGTTGGCACTTCCTGGTCGATCTCGACCAGGGCCATGGCCTCACCGCCTGCCTCACTACGGCCGAGGTGGAAGGTGGCGATATTGATGCCGGCATCGCCCAGCATTTTGGCAAAGGCGCCGACCATACCCGGTTGGTCGCGGTTCTTGATGTAAAGCATGTTCGTGCCGATACCGGCGTCCATGGCAATGCCCTCGATCTCAGTGATGCGCGGACGCTCGCCGAGTAACGTGCCCGAGATGCTGCGCGTGCGCCGCTCGGTAGTCACAGTCAGGCTTACCAGGGTATGATAGTCGCAACGGCCGTCGAAAAGGATCTCGCGCACGTTGATCTCGCGCTCCTTGGCCATGAGCGGCGCGTTGACCATGTTAACGCCTTCGAGCTGCGGCGCCAGCAGGCCCTGCAGCACGACGGCGGTTACCGGCCGGCAGTTGAGGGTCGTCGCATGGCCTTCGAACTGGAGCGACACCGACGTGATACCGCTCTCGGTGATCTGCCCAGCGAACCCTCCGAGCTGACGCGCAAGCACCATATAGGGCTCGAGCTTTGGCGCCTCCTCAGCTGTCACCGAGGGCATGTTCAGCGCGTTGGTCACAGCGCCGTCGAGCAAGTAGTCGGCCATCTGCTCAGCAACCTGCACCGCGACCTTCTCTTGCGCTTCGCTGGTCGAGGCGCCGAGATGGGGTGTAGCGATGACCTGCTCGAAGGCAAACAGCGGGCTCTCGCCGACAGGCTCAGTCTCAAACACGTCGAGCGCGGCGCCGGCAACATGACCGGTTTCGATCGCCGCCGCCAGATCCGCCTCGTTGACCAAGCCGCCGCGGGCGCAATTGACGATACGCACACCCTTCCGTGTCTTGGCCAGGGCAGCTGCGTCGAGAATATTGCGCGTACTATCGCTAAGCGGCGTATGCAGGCTGATGATATCGGCCCGTGCCAGCAGCGCGTCGAACTCCACTTTCTCCAGTGCCAACTCCGCCGCTCGCTCACCAGACATGTAGGGGTCGTAGGCGATGACGCGCATCTTCAGACCCTGCGCTCGATCGGCCACGATAGAGCCGATATTACCGCAGCCGATCAGGCCGAGCGTCTTTCCGGCTAGCTCGACACCCATGAAGCGCGACTTCTCCCATTTACCTGAGCGCGTCGAGGCGTCAGCCTGGGGAATGCGCCGCGCCAGTGCCATCATCATGGCGACGGCGTGCTCGGCCGTGGTCACCGAATTTCCGAAGGGCGTGTTCATGACGACAACGCCGTTGGCGGTGGCCGCGGGCACGTCAACATTATCAACGCCGATGCCAGCCCGCCCGACCACACGCAGTTGCTTCGCCGCTGCCAACACCTCGGCCGCGACCTTAGTGGCCGAGCGGATGGCTAGCCCATCACAATCCACGATGCGCTCAAGCAGCGTTTCCGCATCGAGGCCGGGGGCCTCATCGACTTCGATGCCGCGGTTGCGAAAGACCTCCGCCGCGAGCGGACTAAGCTTGTCAGATATTAGGACTTTTGGCATGGCGCTTGGTCTTACTCCAGCGTGATTAGGCGGCCGCACAGGCCTCGGCGAAAGCCCAGTCGAGCCATGGCAGCAGGGCATCGATGTCGTCGGTTTCGATGGTAGCACCGGCCCAGATACGCAAACCCGGCGGGGCGTCGCGATAGGCGGCGATATCGAAGGCGACGCCTTCGCGCGCCAACACCGCGGCGATACTCTTGGCAAAAGCGCGCTGGGCCGTCTCGTCGAGCCCAGAGAACCAGGGATCAACAATCTTGAGACAGACCGAGGTAGGCGAGCGCACAGCCGGGTCGGCAGCGAGGAATTCGACCCAGTCTGTCTTTGCTACCCAAGCCGCAATGCGCGCGAGATTTTTCTCGCTGCGCGCCACCAGTACCACGCTACCGCCAAGAGACTTAGCCCAGCGTAGGGCATCGAGCACATCCTCAACGCAGAGCATAGACGGCGTGTTGATGGTCTCGCCCTTGAAGATCCCCTCCATCAGTTTGCCGCCTTTGGTGAGGCGGAAGATCTTCGGCAGCGGCCAGGCCGGTGTGTAGGTCTGCAAGCGCACCACCGCCCGGGGGCTGAGCGCCAGCATGCCGTGCTGGCCTTCACCACCGAGTACCTTCTGCCACGACCAGGTCACCACGTCGAGCTTGTCCCAAGGCAGATCCATGGCGAAGACGGCGGACGTGGCATCGCACAACACCAGGCCCTCGCGGTCGTCAGATATCCAGTCACCGTTGGGCACGCGTACACCGGAGGTAGTACCGTTCCAGGTGAAGACTACATCGCGCTCTGGCAAAACCTGTGACAGGTCCGGTAGGGTGCCATAATCGGCCTCAAGCTTGCGGACGTCATCTAGCTTTAATTGCGAGACGATATCGCCGACCCAGCCCTTTCCAAAGCTCTCCCAGGCCAGCACGTCGACGCCGCGCGCGCCAAGCAGCGACCACATGGCCATCTCAAAGGCGCCGGTATCCGACGCTGGCACGATGCCGAGGCGCCAATCGGCTGGCAGCCCGAGAAGCTCGCGGCTCAGGTCGATCACCTCGACGAGACGCGCCCTAGCGTCGCTGGCCCTGTGCGAGCGGCCGACCAAGGCATCTTCGAGCGCCCGAAGCGACCATCCCGGGCGCTTGGCGCAGGGCCCCGAGGAGAAGCGGGGCATGGCCGACTTGCGGCCCGGTTTATCTGTCATGGAAGTCGATCTTGTGTGCGGTGCAACAAAGGGCGCGGAGCATAGGCGTCCGCGGACTTTGCGTCAACAACACAAGGCGGCATGTCCACCCGCGAGACGAGCAACTTACGATCGTTCACGACCAGTTATCCGAGGCGTTTGTTGCATGCGTGATAGCATTTTTTCGGTTTCACAACGAGAGCAATCGGGAGGGAGAAACGATCGCGAATATCGTTAGCAGAATGGACCTCGACAAGCTCAAGGTGTTCCGTTCGACGCTTGGTGAACCCCCGGTGATCCAGGGACGTGAGGCCCACGGCATCTGGGCAGTCCATTCCGGACGCAGTACCATTCATATTGGATCTTACGAGCAGGGCGACGATAGCAATCACCAAATCGTGATCACGCGCGCTTTTCCAGCCCACTCTGCTGCAAGCGCCAGAGCAGCAAATCTAGCCGGTCCTGGCCGAAGAAGGGCTCACCGTTAAAGACCAGGGTCGGCACGCCCCAGTGGCCAGCAGCGGTCAGTTCCGCCTCGTTGGTGACGAGAACGGCGTCAAGATGCTCGCCGGCAGCAGCCTCCAAAGCAGCCGGATCAAGACCGGCGCGGCGCGCGGCGCGGGCCAAGTGCTCCCCCTCCTGCCAGTTATCGACATCGCCGGTCCAGATAACACGCGAAACCTCGTCGAGATAAGCGAGGCCCCGGCCCATCTCGGTCGCCGCCACGCCCAGGCGATTGAGACGATGGATGTAAGGTTGCTCGGCAGCGATGGCGCGGGTCCGCATGTCCATCACGACAGGATCGGGCTGCGGCCAGCGGAAGGGTATGCCGGCATGCTCGGCGACACGGTGTGAATCGCGTACCACATAGGACGGCATCAGGGGATCGACGCGCTCAAAGAAGGCGGGATCACGAATGGCAATGGGGCTCACAACATGCACAGCCACATCGAGGTCCCAGGTATTCGCAAGATCCACGAGGCGCCCCGTCGCGAGGTACGAGTAGGGGCTGCGGAAGGACCAGTAGAGCGCGACGGTCAAAGTCATGAGGCAACCTCAAGGGGATGGGCATGGTTGAGCGGCCCGTGGCCCTGGCCGAAGCCCGGAGCCCTCAAGATCGCAGCGTGAACATAGGCATGGGCACGCGCCACCGCGGCCGTAAGTGGCAGGCCCTGTGCGATACCTGCGGCAATAGCAGAGGCCAGCGTACAGCCGGTGCCATGGGTATGCCGGGTGTCAAGCCGCGGGGCCGTAAAGTGGTGCCGGCCGCAGCCGTCTAAGAGCAGGTCGACGACAGCCTCGCCCACCATGTGCCCACCTTTCATGAGCACGGCGCTCGCCCCCATATCGCGCAAACGTACTGCGGCTGCAGCCATGCCGGCCTCATCGGCGATGGTCATGCCGCTCAACGCCTCGGCTTCGGGCACATTGGGCGTGAGAACGGTGGCGAGCGGCAACAACTCGTCGACCAATGCCTGGTGGGCGTCATCGTGAAGTAGTTTGGCCCCGCCCTTGGCGACCATCACCGGATCGACGATCACGGGCATACCGGGCACCAACTCCCGCAGGCAGCGGGCCACGACGGCGATGATGCCGGGACGGTGCAGCATGCCGATCTTGACGGCATCGGCGCCGATGTCCTCAAGTACGACACGGATCTGCTCAGCAATAAAGCTTTCCGGCACGCCATGGATTGCATGGACGCCTTGCGTGTTCTGCGCTGTCAGCGCGGTCACTGCCGTCGCGGCATAGGCGTTGAGCGCGGTGATGGTCTTGATATCGGCCTGGATTCCCGCGCCTCCACCCGAGTCTGACCCGGCAATAGCCAATACGCGTCCCTTCAACGATTCGCCTCCGTTATCGCTGCGGCAACCTCGGCTACGGCCGCGGCAACCGTGGCCTCATCTTCGCCTTCCGCCATTACCCGCGCCTTGGGCTCGGTGCCGGACATGCGCAACACCAGTCGCCCAGAACCGGCGAGCGAGGCTTCTGCTTCGCGCACCGCCTCGGTCACACTTCCGACCTCAAGTACCGCCGCACCGGCACAGGCGACGCTCTCGGCGACTTGCGGCAGGGGCTCAAAACAATGCGCGGCAGCGCTCGCCGGAGCCTGCGCTTCCTTAAACATCGCCAGTGCCTGCAAGGCTGCGATCAGCCCATCGCCGGTAGTGGCGTGGTCGGCCAGGATCAGATGACCCGACTGCTCTCCGCCGAAATTGTAGCCATGGGCGCGCATATGTTCGACCACGTAGCGATCACCAACCTGGGTGCGCGCGAGATGCAGTCCCCGCGCTTCTAGATGCCGCTCTAGACCCAGATTGGACATCAGCGTCGCCACCACGCCGCCGCCCCTGAGCACGCCGTGGCCATGCAGGTGGCCTGCTATAAGGGCCAGCAGTTGATCGCCGTCTATGAGCCTGCCTGCCTCGTCGCACATCGCCAAGCGATCAGCGTCACCGTCGAGGGCGATGCCAAAATCGGCTCCACATTGGACCACGCGGGCGCACATTGCCTCAGGCGCAGTCGAACCGCAGTCCAGGTTAATGTTGAAGCCGTCCGGCGCGACGCCGAGTGTCTCCACCTCGGCGCCGAGCTCCCAAAGTACGGTGGGGGCCACGCGGTAAGCGGCGCCGTTGGCGCAGTCAAGCACGACCTTGAGGCCGTCGAGCATCATGCCCTTGGGGAAGCTCTGCTTGGCGGATTCGATATAACGGCCGGGCGCGTCGTCAAGGCGGTGCGCGCGCCCGAGGTCGGTTGGCGCCGCGAGCGCGTCATCGCTGCCATTCTCCATGCACGCCTCGATCTCCACCTCGGTGGCGTCCAAAAGCTTGTAGCCATCGGGACCAAATAGCTTGATGCCATTATCGTGGAAAGGATTGTGCGAAGCCGAGATCATCACCCCAAGATCGGCGCGCAGCGAGCGCGTAAGCATGCCGATGGCGGGTGTCGGCAGTGGCCCGACCAGGATCACGTTCATGCCCATTGAGACGAAGCCCGACGTCAATGCCGGCTCGATCATGTAGCCCGATAGCCGCGTGTCCTTGCCGATGACCACGCTGTGGCGGTGCTTTCCGCGGGTGAAGACCCGGCCCGCCGCCATGCCGAGTCTGAGCGCGGTGGTCGCGGTCATGGGCTCGGTATTGGCGCGGCCGCGGACGCCGTCAGTGCCGAAAAGCCTGCGTGTCATAGACCCGACATACTCCCTCGCCGGGCGCCAGCGCAAGAGGCCTTTCCCTCAGGCAAAGTCTGACGCACACTGCACCCGATTCAGGCTCCGCGGTGGGAGGAAGAGCATGGCGATTGCGGACTACGAAACGGCGCTGGTAACGGGCGCCTCGGCTGGAATCGGGGCGGCGACGGTGCGCGCGCTTGCAGCGAAGGGTCTGGCCGTGACTGCGGTGGCGCGGCGCGCCGACCGGCTCGAGGCGCTGGCGGTGGAGACAGGCTGCACACCGCTTGCGCTTGATCTAACCGACACCAAGGCACTCAACGAGGCCTTGCGTGGGCGAGAGGTCGACGTGCTAGTCAATAACGCGGGCCTCGGGCGCGGCATGGCGAGCTTCCTCGAGGCTAGCGCCGAAGATATAGACCTCACCATCTCAACCAACGTTATCGCCTTCCTGCACGTGATCCATGCCGTGGCGCCCAACATGGTGGCACGCAAGACAGGCCACATGGTCAATATCGGCTCGATCGCCGGACTCTATCCCTTGCAATCGCCAATCTATGGTGCCTCGAAGGGCGCGGTGCGGCTGGCCTCGCAGAACCTGCGCATCGACCTCGAAGGTTCGGGTGTGCGCCTGACCGAAATCTGTCCCGGGCGTGTTGTAACCGAGTTCCTGGTCCAGGCCTCGGGTGAGGAGGCCGCGCGCGACATCTACGGTCAATTCGACGAGCTGCAGCCAGAGGACATCGCCGATGCCATCGTCTATGCCGTGGATGCGCCGTGGCGGGTCAATGTCTCAACCATCGAGATCGTGCCTACCGAGCAGATCATCGGCGGCATTCACACCACGCGAGTCGAGCGCTAAAAACAGACGAGGAGATTGCGATGTCCGTTTATATGATTGCCGACGCAACGGTAAACGATCCTGAAGCCTACAAGGCCTATCTTAAGGCGGCACCCCAATTTGTGAAGAAATATGGCGGCGAATATCTCGTGCGCGGCGGCACGGTGCTGGCGCAGCACGGCGAGTGGAATCCGGAGCGCGTCCTGCTCTTCCGCTTTCCCAGCCAACAAGCAATCGAGGATTTCATGGCCGATCCTGACTATCAGCCGTGGAAGGAATTGCGCGAGCGCATCACCACGCCGCACAGCATGCTGATCATCGAAGGCATCAAGAAAGGTGAGGTGTAAAGCCATGATCGATCTGCATTACTGGCCGACTCCTAACGCCAAGAAGGTCACCATCCTGCTCGAGGAATGCGGGATGCCTTACAACATAGTGCCCTGCCATATTGGCCGCGGCGACCAGTTCGTTGACGATTTCCTGCGCATCTCGCCAAACAACCGTATGCCGGCCATGGTGGACCATGAGCCGGACAACGGCGGTGAGCCGATCGCGCTGTTCGAATCGGGTGCCATCATGATGTACATCGCCGAGAAGGCGGGGAAGTTCTATCCCCAGAATCTCCGCGGGCGCCACGAGGTTAACCAGTGGCTCATGTGGCAGATGGCAAACCAGGGACCGAAGACCGGCGAGCGCGGCCATTTTCGGCGCCTCGGCGACGACCATGGTGACCAGTCTTACGCCGTGACCCGCTTCACCAACGAGATAAACCGGCTTTATGGCGTGCTAAACATTCGTCTCTACGATCGAGCATATGTGGCCGGCAACGAGTACACCATCGCCGACATGATCTGCTATCCCTGGACCGTCGGCTGGAAAATCCAGGACCAGAACATCGACGAGTTCAAATATTTCAAGCGCTGGTTCGAGGAGCTCTCGGAACGTCCTGCCGTGGCGCGTGGCCTCGCCGTGGGCGCAGACCTACCAGAGGATCCGGCCACATTGTCAGACGAGGAAAAGGTGCGACGGCACAAACTGATGTACAACCAGCGCGCCCGCCCAGCACCCGCCTAAGCACTACTCCGCGGCCGTCGAAAGGCCCGCATTCGCCTCCACGGACGGCGATAGATAGGCGCCCTGGCGCAGCAGCTCGCGTTGTACGAGGCGCGCATCGAGCACGTGCGGCGCGATGCTGGCATTGGCGGCGAGCGCCGCAGCAATGCCAGCCGCCTGGCCTGTCAGCCAGCATTGCGGCACCTCACGTAGAAAAGAATGCGAGCTGGCATCGCAGGCGATGTGGCGGCCGGCGCCGAGCACCCCCTTCAGCCCTGTCGGCAGCAGGGAAGCATAGGGGACCGAGACGTTGGGAAACTTAGGTGAAAGCGAGGTGGAGACGCCGATTTCGTCGTCCCACACCTTGCCTTCGTCCCACTGCGCACGCGTCACCTTGGCGTCGGCGGCGAGGCGCCGGCTGTGGCGCACGCCGACCTGCGGCGCACCGAGCATGAGGTAGGCACCCTCGAAGCCCGGCGCGTGCTCACGGTAGAACTCGACATGTGCAACCGTGAGCCTGCGCGAACGCAACTCCACTTCCGTTAAGTCGTCTACGTCCACTGCCGAATAGCCCGACAGCCGCGGCCCCATAAACAAAGCCACATCATTGCGCCAACCCGGGAAAGGCTTCTCGAATGAGCCCACGGTGTCGCGCCCGCGCGCCATCAGTGCCTTAAAGCCGTCCGGATCGTCGGCGCGAAAGGCAAGCCAGCGCGCAATATCGACGCCGCCGAGCAAAAAAGCAGTGTTGACGCAATGGTGGATGTCGCTCTCGTCGATATCGGATTCAAACGGTGCACCGGCGCGTGCCAGCAGATCCGCATCGCCCGTAGTGTCAACAACGACCTTGGCGAGGACCGCCCAACGGCCGGCCTTACTCTCAAAGATGGCGCCGCGCATCACGCCATCCTCGACGATCGGTTCTGTCGCCCAGGCGTGCAGCAGCAGGTCGACCTTCTGCTCCTGTACCATGGTCATCGACAAGGTCTTGAGCGCCTCAGGATCCACGGTTGGCGACCAGGTGACGATGCCGTGATAGGCGGCGGTCCGCTGTGTCCAGTAGGCAGCGGTGGCGGCATCGCGCGAGCCCCAGTCGGCGGACGGCGGGCCTTGCAAGGCTTCCGCCGGCAACCGGTCCATGAGGTCGTGGGCGAGACCGCGGATAACCTGTGTGCCACTCCAGTCAGTCATGCGGTCGATCCAGATCACCAGCCCACCGGTCGAAAGGCCGCCGAGGTGGTTGTAGCGCTCCACCAGCATGACGTCGGCGCCTATACGCCCGGCGGCGATTGCTGCTGCCGTGCCAGCCGGCCCGCCACCGACCACGAGCACGTCCGTCTCGGCGAAGACGGGGGTCTCGCGCGCCGCCTCTGCTATTGTGCGCGCAGGAGCGGGGCGTTTCCCTCGCCGCCCACCGTCGTCGAAAATCTCGATGCCTTGCTGGTCGCCGATACTGTTGGTCAGATTGTCGCTGGACATGTCAGACCTCCCCGTCCCTGCCACGGTTACGCCAGAGAGTAAGCCAAAGCGACCATCGCGTCACGCTCGCAGGAAATCGAGCAGCAGCGCTGTGACCGCCTCGGGCTGCTCCTGCTGCACCCAATGGCCAGCGCCTTCAACCAAATGGCAGCCCCGTATATCGCGGCAGACGCTTTCCTGCATGCGTTCGAAATCGCCCGGTTTCTGGTACGTGCCCCAGTCACTTTTCCCCGCGATGAACAAGCTTGGCACGTCGATGCTGCGCCCGGCGAAGAGGCGTAGCTCGGCGTTGTGCTCGGACGAGGTGGCGCAGCGGTAATGTTGCAGGCCGCCCTGAAAGCCGTTGCCCCCATATTCGCCGGCATAGACCGCCAATTCGTGGTCCGGCAGCCAGGCACAGGCGGCAATCTCGGCTGCCGTGGGCATTTCTGACGCCACCGTCTCAGCCATGTCTTGATCAAGATCCATGATGTAGTAGGTCGGCATCTTGGCCAGCTCGGTGGCTGCCCAGACCGTCAGGGAATAGGGCGTGTTTGCCGCCCAGTCAGCGCTCTTGTGGTGGTAATAGGCGCGCAGGAAATCATGGACGCCTTGCGGGCAGGCGTGCATTTCGTTGTTCGCAGAGCGCGTGGAGTAGTACCACTGGTAATGTTTTCGCGGACGTTCCAACGCTGCCATATCCGCGTGGACATCGGAGGTCGGCCGGGCCGACCACGCCGGGGGCCCACCGAACGGCGCGCTCATCAGAGCAACCTTGCGGAAGACGTCGCGGCGCACCAGGGCGCACCAGGCGGCAACGGGCGAGCCAAAATCGTGACCGATCACAGCATCTACCGAAGAGCGCCCAAGCGCCGTGACCAGCGCCAGGGCGTCGCGTACCACGTTGAGCATGCGGAAGGGCACCAGATCTGTGTCGAAGGCGTTCGCCCAGCCAGTAGTACGCCCATAGCCGCGCTGATCAGGCGCCACCACATGGTATCCCGCCTCCGCCAGCGGAACCATAACCTTGCGCCAGCTATACGCGATCTCGGGAAAGCCGTGCAGCAGCAAGAGGCACGGACGGCCCGGGATTTCGTAACCCGCCTCCAGAACATGCATGTCTAGGTCATTGACGCCGTTGACCATACGCGAGCGGACACCCACGGGCAGAGGAAGCGGGTCTAGCCCGGTTATGTTACTCATGTATCGCCCACACCACTCTTGAAGGGCTCGATACCCACCGCCAGCCCTTCGTGACTTGTCGCCTGGCCAACACCTTCTATACCGTCTTCGCTAAGCAAGCGGACCAGCAGCTTAGCGGTGCGCGACACCACGAAATGGCTCGCCCGCCGCGGCCGAGCCGCGCCTGGCGCAGCCAGATGATAAACGTCACGATCTGTGATCGTCGCGGCCATAGCTAACACTCTCCGTGGTTTGGTATCAGTCGGAAGTCTCGCCCAGCGCCCGCCATATGGCGAGGGCTTGAGCGGCCTCGGCGACGTCGTGGACGCGCAGCATCTGGACACCCTGGTCGAACGCAACCTGGGCCAGGGCGAGCGAGCCGGCCAGACGCGCCTCAACACGCTCAGCCGCATCGCCGGCAATGTGGGCGATGGTACTTTTGCGCGAGACGCCCACTAGCAGCGGCACGCCGAGCCCGTGGAAGATCGCCGCCCAGGCGAGCAGGCGGAGGTTGTGCGCCGGGGTCTTGCCAAAGCCGAAGCCGGGATCAACGGCGAGGCGCGCGCGCGGAATACCCGCTGTCTCCGCCGCGACCAAGCGGGCTTTCAACGCATCGTAAATGTCGAACACCACGTGATCATAACTCGGATTATCTTGCATCACGCGCGGGTCGCTGAGGCTGTGCATAAGAATTACTGACAGGCCCGTCTCGGCTGCTGCTGCGGCACTCTGAGGGTGATGGGTGAGGGCAGAGACGTCATTGATAATGGCAGCACCCGCTGCCGCCGCAGCACTCATGGTGACCGGGTTGCGCGTGTCAATCGATACCGTCAGGCCGGTCTCGGCCAGGGCACGGACCACGGGCAGAACGCGCTTACACTCGTCCTCTCCCGCGATCGGCGTCGCGCCGGGACGGGTCGACTCGCCACCAACGTCGATGATCTCCGCCCCGGCCTCGGCCAGGGCTAGCCCATGGGCGATGGCGGCGTCCGTATCAGCATACCGGCCGCCGTCGAAAAAACTGTCAGGGGTGACGTTGAGCACGCCCATGAGGCAGGGTGCATCCATAGCGATGCCAGCGAAGGGCGCGCGCGGTGTCTGCAAGGCCTCCACACCCGCATGTTGCGCAAAATCGCCCAGGCGCTCGACGTTCAGCCAGGCGCTGCGCTCGCTATCGACCACATGCAGGGCGCTGAAGGCAATGCCGCCACCGACCAAGCGCAGCGCGGCACCGGCCGCGCAAGCATGCTGTGCCGCTTCGCTGCGAAGAAGCGCGGTTGGACGAAAATACAGGCGGTCAGCCCTCGGGCTGGGGCTCTGGCGAGCCCATGTCGGGGGCACCGCCACGGGACTTGCCGCTGCGCGGGATCGACGATTTGCGGCCCGAGTCCTTGGGTGACTC
>JASLYQ010000016.1 GCA_030739735.1 Alphaproteobacteria bacterium
GCCGCCGCCTTGCCGAGCAGGGCGATGCCGTCCGCGTCAGATTGCGCGTAGACAAGCACTGTGCGCGTTTTCTCCGGCGCTGGTAGCACCTTGACCGTGATCTCGCTAAGCACGGCAAGGGTGCCGTAGGAGCCGGCCAGTGCCTTACAGAGGTCGTAACCGGAGACGTTCTTCACCACACGCCCGCCGGACTTGAAGATCTCGGCCCGGCCACTGATCGCTCGCAGGCCCAGAAAATGATCGCGTGCGGCACCCGCGCTGACACGGCGCGGGCCGGACAGATTACAGGCTATGGTTCCGCCGAGTGTCGCCGCCACCGCCGGCGCTCCGAGGAGCGGCCCGAGATCCGGCGGCTCGAACGCGAGCTGTTGGCAATTCTCGGCGAGCCTGGCCTCGATATCGGCGATCGGCGTCCCGGCACCAGCGGTCAGCGCCAGCTCGGTCGGCTCGTACCAGCTGATACCGGACAGGGAGCCCGTCTCGATGCGCGCCGGCAGGTTTCCGGGCCGCCCGAGCGCACGTTTGCTGGCGGCCCCCACAACGTCAAGCGGTAGCTCGTTCGAGACGGCCCAAGCCACCACCTCACGCAACTGCTCTTCGTCGACAGGCCGAAATGTCTCCATCAGAAGCGTGGCAGATCCGGGAAGGGCAGCTTGCCACCGTGGACGTGCATCTTGCCGAGCTCAGCGCAGCGGTGCAGCTCGGGGAAGACCTTGCCCGGATTGAGCAAGCCGTCGGGGTCGAAAGCACATTTGACGCGCTGCTGATGGGCCAGATCGATCTCGTTGAACATCTCACCCATAAGATCTCGCTTCTCGATGCCAACCCCATGTTCGCCGGTCAGCACACCACCCACTTCGACGCAGAGCTTGAGGATCTCAGCCCCCATCTCCTCGGTTCGCTCCAGCTCGCCGGGAACGCTCGCATCGTAGAGAATGAGCGGATGTAGATTACCGTCGCCGGCATGAAAGACGTTGGCGACTCGCAGGCCATACTGGGACGACAGCTCGGTCATGCGCGCCAGAACGCGCGCCAATTGACCGCGCGGGATGGTGCCGTCCATACAGTAGTAGTCAGGAGAGATGCGCCCCACGGCCGGGAAGGCGTTCTTGCGCCCGGCCCAGAAGGCCAGCCGCTCGTCTTCGCTTTCGCTGATGCGCAGTGAGCTGGCGCCACAGCCCTCGGCAATGACGCGCACGCGCTCGACCAGCTCGTCGACTTCGACCGCCGGCCCGTCCAGCTCAACGATGAGCAGCGCCTCAACATCGAGGGGATAGCCGGCATGGCAGAAATCTTCGGCCGCATGGATAGCCGCCTTATCCATCATCTCCATGCCCCCCGGCACGATGCCGGCAGAAATGACCCCGCTGACGCACTCACCGCCCGCCTCGACCGTGGAAAAACCGACCAGCAACGCTCGTGCCGTCTCGGGCTTCGGCAGGATACGCACGGTGACCTCGGTTATCACCCCGAGCAGACCTTCGGAGCCCGTGAGAATGCCCATCAAGTCGTAGCCCTCGGCATCGAGATGCTTGCCGCCCAAGTGAACTACCTCGCCGTCCATCAGAACCATCTCAAGCCCGAGCAGATTGTTGGTGGTGACGCCGTATTTGAGGCAGTGCACACCGCCCGAGTTCTCGGCCACGTTCCCGCCGATGGAGCAGGCAATTTGGCTCGAGGGGTCGGGTGCGTAGTAGAAGCCGTCTGCATCGACTGCCTCGCTAACGGCGAGATTGGTGACGCCCGGCTGGACCACCGCACAGCGGTTCGCGTAATCGACCTCGAGCACTTTGTTGAGCTTGGTTAGGACTAATGTCACACCGTCGGCGAGCGGCAGGGCGCCGCCGGAAAGTCCGGTACCGGCGCCGCGCGGCACTACTTTGACGCCCATCTCCGCACAGAGCGCCATAACCTTGGAAATCTGGGTGGTGCTCTCTGGCAACACCGCGACCAGCGGCAGTGCCTTGTAGGCGGTCAGCCCGTCGGTCTCAAAGGCGCGCAGATCGTCCTCGCCGACCACGACCGCAGCGTCGGGCAGAAACTCGCGCAGACGCGCTATCAGCCGCCCGCGCGCGGCAATGACCGCAGCATCTGGCTCCGGCATTTGCATGACCGTCTCCTTGCAGATAAAGGCAGGATGGCGAGTGTGGAGCGTGTCTACGCGCGGGTCAATGCCCGCGAATAATTGGCCTCAACCCTGGCGGGCCTTGAAGCGCGGATTGGTCTTGTTGATCACGTAGACCTTGCCACGGCGGCGCACCACACGGCAGTCCCTGTGCCGTGTCTTCGCCGATTTCAAGGATCTCAAGACCTTCATAACGCGCCCTTTTCGCTCTTCGCAACCGCGAGGCGCAGAACATAGGGAGAGAGCCTGCCGCTGTCAATCGCCGACGCTCAGCGATAGACCTCCTCGTGCTTGGTGGCATAGAAGCGGAAACAGCGCATCTCGCGTGCGCCATTCGCCGCTGTATTTCAAGTTCGACTCCGAGGCTGGTGTGTAAGATTCACTGGCTTCAACAATGATAATATAGTGCGTCTCGAAAGAATCGGCACCTGCAAGGGGGGACATTGGCGATGGCAAAGAGCTGGCACGAAATGACTGCCTGCGCCCTGGGGGACGCCATCGGGCGCGGCGATATCGACCCAACTGCTCTGTGCGAACATTTCCTGACACGCATCGCCGAGCACGACGATGAGCGCATCTATCTGCGTACCACTGCCGAGCGCGGTTGTGCCGAAGCCGCGGCGGCCAGCGAGAGGGCTGCAGCCGGGACCCGGCGAAGCCGCCTGGACGGCGTGCCTATCTCCTGGAAAGACCTCTATGACACCGCTGGCATTGCCACGGAGGGTGGTACACCACTGCTAGCTGGGCGGGTGCCCGAACGTGATGCGACCGTGCTCTCCCGCGCCACACGCGCGGGCCTAATCTGTCTTGGCAAAACCAATACTGTGCAGTTCGCCCTCGGCGGCGTCGGCACCAACCCGGCGACAGGCACCCCGGCTAATGCCGTCATGGAAGACACGCCGCGGGCGCCAGGCGGCTCGTCCTGCGGCGCCGCGACATCGGTTGCGCGCGGGCTGGCGGCGGCGGGGATTGGCTCCGATACGGGAGGCTCGGTGCGCATTCCTGCCGCGTGGAACCGCTTGGTTGGCCTCAAGACCTCGTTCGGCGCCCTGCCTTGCAAGGGCGTGCTGCCGCTGTCGCCGAGTTTCGATACTGTCGGCCCGCTGACCCACGATGTGGCTGACGCGGCGGCGCTATTCGAAATCATGGGCGCACGTCCGACCATAGACCTAGCTGGCGCGGAACTCTCCAGCGCCCGATTTCTGGTCGCGACCGACGTGGTCTGGGACGACGCAGATGCTCCGATTGTCGAGGCAGTGGAGCAGGCAATCTCCTCCATCGCGGCAGCCGGGGCGATCGTCGAGCGCGGCCCGGTGTCCGAATTCAACCGTATCGACGATGTCCTCAATCGCCACGGCAGCACCGTGACGGCAGAGGGTTACGTCACCTGGCGTGACCTTATAGACAACCAAGGCCAAACCATCGACACGGCGGTTCTCGCCCGCTTCCACCAGGGCCGCGACATGGCCGCTACCGACATCGAGACAGCGCGCGCGGCCGCCCGTGAGCTGGCACCGGCTCTTTATGCCCGCATGGCCAACTACAGCGCCGTCCTGGCGCCGACCGTACCGATCCTGCCACCGCCCATCGCCGATGTTATCGATGATGCTGACGCCTACGCCCGCGCCAACAGCATGGCATTGCGCAACACGCGGCTCGGCAATGTGCTGCCCTGTTGCGCCCTGAGCCTGCCTTGCGGCGCACCGCAGGTCCCCGCCGGCCTGATGGCCATGGCCCCCAGCGGCGAAGATGCGCGCCTGCTCCGCCTCGGCGCAGCACTCGAAACCGCGCTGCAGAGTTAGCCCTGTCATAGTGCATAAATTTTGTGCTTATTTTTGACCATTCCTAAGATAGTGATAAAAAAATAGTCACTGCCCCCACTAGCATGACCGCCTGGAACGAAAGAGCCTTATAAATAGAGGGGTTCACCGAGTCGGCATGATTCTTGAATAAAGTTCTCCCGAAAGCCCGTTTTGGCGCTGTCGCCTGTGCCGAGACAATACGATCCAACCCGCTCGGGAGAAACCGATGACCACCTTAATAAAGCGCCTCACCCTTGCCGGGTTAGCCACCTTCGTCACTGCTCTCACCTTCGTCAGCACCGCCGCTGCCAAAGACGCCATCTTCGCCAGCGCAGACGAGACCGCCTACATCTTCAACACCTTCTCGTTCCTCTTCAACGGCGCTCTCGTGATGTGGATGGCCGCCGGCTTCTGCATGCTTGAAGCGGGGCTGGTGCGCTCCAAGAGTGTGGCCACCATCTGCACCAAAAACATCGCCCTCTATTCCATCGCCGGGATCACGTATTTCCTGGTCGGTTACAACCTCATGTATGACGGCGTCAACGGCGGCTTCATGGGTAGCTTCTCCTGGTCCAACCTGGATGGGCCGGCTTATGTCGAGGGAGACGGTTATGCCGTGGCCTCGGACTGGTTCTTCCAGATGGTGTTTGTGGCGACTGCCGCCTCCATTATCTCCGGCACCCTGGCTGAACGCGTCAAGCTGTGGCCGTTCCTAATCTTTGTCGTGGCACTGACAGCGGTCATCTACCCAATCCAGGGTTCTTGGCAGTGGGGTGGCGGTTGGCTTGCCGAGGCCGGCTTCAGCGACTTCGCCGGCTCGACCCTGGTCCACTCCACCGGCGGCTGGGCGGCTCTGGTTGGTGCGGTGCTGCTCGGCGCCCGGCGCGGCCGGTACGGCCCAGGCGGCGCCGTCCACCCGCTGCCCGGCTCTTCCCTACCCTTGGCGACGCTGGGCACCTTCATCCTGTGGCTCGGTTGGTTTGGCTTCAACGGCGGCTCGCAGCTAGCGCTCGGCACCGGTGACGATGCCGCGGCAATGGCGCAGATCTTTGCCAACACAAACCTCGCCGCCGCAGCCGGCGTTGTCGCAGCCATGCTAACCAGCCAGTTGCTGTTCAAGAAGGTCGACCTCACGATGGCCCTCAACGGTGCCCTTGGCGGCTTGGTCAGCATCACCGCCGAGCCTCTTGCCCCGAGCTTCTCCACCGCGGTTCTGGTCGGCGGCATCGGTGGCGTGCTGGTTGTGCTCGCTGTGCCTGTGCTCGACCGTCTGCGCATCGACGACGTCGTCGGCGCCATCCCCGTCCATCTGGTCTGTGGCATCTGGGGCACCATCGCCGTGGTCTTTAGCAACTCCGACACCAATATCGGCAGCCAGATTCTCGGCATCGCTGCGATCGGGGGTTGGGTGGTAATTGCCAGCACCGCTGTCTGGTTGGCACTCAAGGTCACCGTCGGCATTCGTCTCGACGAGGAGAGCGAAGCCGTGGGCGCCGATCAGTCGGAGCTCGGCCTGGAAGCTTATCCGGAATTCGGCAGCGGCTCCCAGCGCATCTAAGCCGTCTCCCTCCTCCCGGACGGCAAACTGCCGCGGTGTTCCCTGCACCGCGGCAGTTTCCTTTTCCCCGCTCAGTCGCGCAACAGCTCGTTGATCGATGTCTTGGAGCGAGTCTTCGCATCGACGCGCTTGACGATCACCGCGCATGCCAGCGACGGACTTAACGAGCCGTCGGCCAGCGGCTTGCCCGACAGGCTGCCCGGAACCACCACCGAATAAGCCGGCACGCGCCCGAAAGCGACCTCGCCGGTGGTGCGGTCAACGATTTTGGTCGAGGCACCCAAGAAGACCCCCATCGAGAGCACCGCACCCTCCTCGACCACCACTCCTTCGGCGACCTCGCTGCGGGCGCCGATAAAGCAATTATCCTCGATGATCACAGGCCCAGCCTGCAACGGCTCAAGCACACCGCCGATGCCAACGCCACCCGAGATATGACAGTTCGAGCCGATCTGGGCACAGCTGCCGACCGTAGCCCAGGTATCGATCATGGTGCCGCTGCCAACATGGGCGCCGAGATTGACGAAACTCGGCATGAGCACTACGCCGGGGGCAACGAAAGCTGAATGACGCACGACGCAACCGGGCACCGCACGGAAGCCGGCGGTGACAAAATCGTCATCGCCCCATCCGGCGAATTTCGAAGGCACCTTGTCCCACCAACCGGCCCCGCCCGGCGCGCCCGAGATCGTCTCCATGGGATTGAGGCGAAACGAGAGCAGCACAGCCTTCTTGAGCCACTGGTTGACCTGCCATTCGCCGCCACGTTTCTCGGCCACGCGGAAATCACCTTTGTCAAGACCGTCGAGCGCCGCGACGATCGCCTCCCGCACCGGCCCCGTCGTCGATTGATCGACGCTGTTGTGGTCGTCCCACGCAGCCTCGATAACCTTTTCCAACTCGCTTGCTTCCATCGCTGCCTCTCCTTTACGGCAGCAACCTAACTGGCGGTGTGCTCCGCCTCAAGCCATTGGGCAAGGTCATCAATGACGTGGTCGACAAAGTCTGGCGCATCCGTGGCGTCGTCGCGATGACGGCGCAGCCACACCGTACGCATACCAAGCGCCGCTGCTGGAGCAAGGTTCGCCACGCTGTCCTCGACGAACACGGCAGAGACCGGATCGATATCGAAATGCCCCAGAAAACGCTCATAGGGCAAGGCGTCGGGCTTGGGGACATAACCGGCGGCAGTGATATCGAAGACGCCGGCGAACAGGTTCGCCAACCCGAGGCGCTGTAAGACCTGCAAGGCGTGCTTGCGCGAGCCATTGGTAAACACGTAACGCTCACCAGGGAGCGCCGCCAAGCCTCCCTCCAACGATACCACAGCATCAAGCGGCGAGAGATCTATATCGTGGACGTAGTCGAGATAGTCCTCCGGCTCGACACTATGATTGTCCATGAGGCCGCGCAGCGTGGTGCCATGTTCGCGATAGTATGTCTTTTGCAGCGCGCGCGCCGTCGTTGCGTCTACCGCTAGCACGGCACTGATATAAGCGCTCATGCGAGAATCCACTTGCGCAAACAACTCACAATCAGCCGGATAGAGGGTATTATCGAGGTCAAAAATCCACGTCTCCGTGGGAGCAGTAGACATGAATGCCTCGTTTGATGGGGCGTAACGAAGGGCAACCCTGCCTGACCTGCACTGGCTACGCAAGACCTCGGTGGCAGTGGGCGGCCCGTGATGGCGAGTGAGAACTCGGCTACCGATCCCGCCTCGGCGACGATTGTTGCGGCGCTAGTCCTAGCGGGGCCTTGCTGTCTGATGCCGATCTCACCATTCTCCACGCGAACCCGCTTGCCGAAGATCTCAGCGCGGCTCTGCGACGGCATGCGATGGTGCACCTTGGCACAAGTGTATGTGAGGCGATCGAGATCGAATCACACCTCATGGGTATGGAAGCAGCGAAGTGTGCCTTCGAGAAAAGGGCATCAGCGAAGAGCTGTTTGAGCGATTCATCACGCGCAATGACATTCTCTTCGTCAAGCCTGCCATGGCCTCACCGACCGATACTACACCACCGACCGTTGAGCGCATCTTCGCCGAATTCCTTGACTGAAAAGGCTCAGCCCGCCTCAGCACTGATCATGGTGCCGACACCGTGGGCGGTAAAGATTTCCAGCAGCAGCACGTGGGGAATACGCCCGTCTAGGATATGCGCCGCCTCCACTGTGTCCGCCACGGCATCAATGCAGGTCTCTATCTTCGGCACCATGCCGCCCGAGACCGTGCCGTCTTCCATGCGCGCCCGCGCGCTATCCGGCGTCAGGTGCGGGATCAGCGCCCCTTCCTGGTCAAGAACGCCGGCTACGTCGGTCAGCATCAAGAGCTTCGTCGCGCCAAGCGCATTGGCGATGGCGCCAGCCGCGGTGTCACCGTTGATGTTGTAGGTCGCGCTGTCATCGCCGATACCGATTGGCGCGATGACCGGGATGATGCCAGCAGCCGTCAGGCGCTCGATAACTTCTGTATCTACGCTTTCCGGCTCGCCCACGAAGCCGAGGTCGATAATCTTTTCGACCTGTGATTCTGGATCGCGGTGAGTGCACTGCAAACGCCTTGCACGTAGCAAATGCCCGTCCTTGCCGCTTAGGCCGATGGCTCTGCCACCGGCCGCCGTGATATCGGCCGCAATCTGCTTGTTTATATTGCCGGCGAGCACCATCTCGACGATCTCCACGGTAACCGCATCGGTAATGCGGAGGCCCTGGACGAACTGGCTCTCGATCTTGAGACGCTCAAGCATGCGCCCAATCTGCGGCCCACCACCATGCACCACCACCGGCAAGATGCCAACCTGCTTGAGCAGCACCACGTCACGAGCGAAGCGCTGGGCCAGGGCCTCGTCACCCATAGCGTGACCACCGAATTTGATGACGAAGGTCTTACCCGTGAAGCGCCGCATATAGGGCAGCGCCTCAGACAACGTGGCGGCGGTCTGCAAGCGCGCCTCAAGCGGGTCCGTGTCAGTCATCTGGTCAACCTAGAGCCCTTGAAGATTTGAGGGAAGTGGTTTGACTGGGCTCACGGCAGATTAGGATCCATCATCTTGTCTGCCTGCGGATCGGCCAAAGTTGCGAGCTCGGCGCGTAGCTGGGCGATGCCCAAACCGATGCGGGCGCTGCTGGCGAAGGCTTGGGGATGGGTCGCCGGGTGGCGCCCGGAGCATTCCCGAGCCAGCGTCTCGGCCATGGCATTAGCCTTTTTCGCGCCCGGTTTGTCGCATTTTGTCAGCACCACTTGGAAGACCACAGCAGCCTCGTCGAGCAGAGTCATAACGTCTTCGTCAGCTGGCTTCGGACCGTGCCGCGAATCGATCAGTAGACAAACTCGGCGCAAACCGTGGCGTCCACGCAGAAAGCTGCGCATCAGCCCGGTCCAGGCTTTGATCTCGCCCTTGGCCGCACGCGCATAGCCGTAACCGGGCAAGTCCACCAGCATGAGCCTGCCACCGAGGTCGAAGAAGTTAATTTGCCGCGTGCGCCCCGGCGTCGAGGAGACCCGCGCCAGAGTGCGGCGGCCGGTGAGTGAATTGACCAGACTCGATTTTCCGACATTGGAGCGCCCGGCGAAGGCCACCTCGGGCAAGCTTGGTAGCGGCAGCTGCTCCTCTCTCGCCGCCCCGGCGACAAACTGGCAGGCCTGGGCGAACAAGAGCCTACCGGCTTCCTCATTCGCACTCATATCACTAACCCGCCTTGACCCCCATGCGCCGCATGATGACCCATTGCTGGGCAATCGACAGCACATTGTTCCAGGTCCAGTAGATGACCAGTCCGGCCGGGAAGGTGGCGAAGAGGAAGACAAAAATCAACGGCAGCATCATCATGATGCGCGCCTGCATGGGATCGGGTGGCGTCGGGTTGAGCTTCTGCTGCAGGAACATGGTCAGGCCCATGAGCAGAGGCCAGATTCCGAGCGCCAGGAACTCCGGTGGCGTAAACGGCAGCAGGCCAAAGAGATTGAAGAGATTGGTCGGATCGGGCGCCGAGAGATCCTGGATCCAGCCATAGAACGGCGCATGGCGCATCTCGATCGAGACGAACAGCACTTTGTAGAGCGCGAAGAAGACGGGAATTTGCACCACGATCGGTAGACAGCCGGCTAGGGGATTTGCCTTCTCCCGCTTGTACAGTGCCATCACCTCCGCATTCAACTTCTGCTTGTCGTCACCGAAGCGCTCGCGTAGATCCATCATCTGCGGTTGCAGCTTCTTTAGCTTACTCATGGCCACGTAGGACTTGTTGGCCAATGGGAAAAACAAAAGCTTGATGATCACTGTCAGCAGCAGGATGGCGACACCGAAATTGCCTATCCAGCCATAGAAGCTATGCAGCACGTAGAAGATCGGCTTGGTGAGAAAATAGAACCAGCCAAAATCGACTGCCAGATCGAAGCGCTCGATGCCCAACTCCTCCTCGTAAATATCGAGCAGCGTAACTTCCTTGGCCCCGACGAAGAGCCGGCTCTCGGCACTTTCGACGGCGCCGGGCACGATTGTCACCGCCGGCAGCCAGTAATCGACCTGAAAACGGTCGCGCCCGTTGCTGCCGGAATAATGGAAGCGCGCCGTCGCCTCAACCTTCGGGCTAGGCACTAGAGCCGTAAGCCAATATTTGTCGGTAATGCCTATCCAGCCGCCCGTGGTAGTCCGCTTGATACTGGGGTTGTCACGCAAGTCCTCGTAATCGACCTCTTCGAGAGTGCCTTTTTTGCCTACCTCCTTGACGAAGACGCCGAGCGGGCCCTCATGAAGGATGAAGAAACCGAGCGTAGTCGGCTCGCCCGTGCGGCTGACGCGCCCGTAGGGATGAAGCGTCACCTCGGTTCCGCTCTCGTTGCGCACGCGCTGGGAGACCGTGAACATGTAGTTGTCGTCGAGCGCTATGCTGCGCTCGAAGATCAGTCCGGCACCATTGTCCCAAGTCAGCGTGACCGGACGACCGGGCGACAGGGCATCGCGGTCGGCGGTCCACAGGCTGTCGGCGTCGGGGACTGCCACACCGCTACCAATCCAGCCGAAGTCAGCGTAATAGGGGCGGGCCGACTGCTGGCGGGTGAAAAGCTCGATGCGCGCACTTTCCGGGTCGAGGGTCTCGCGGTAATCGAGCAGCGAGAGTTCATCGATGCGCCCGCCACGCAGGGCAATCGAGCCACTTACGCGCCCGCGTCCAGCCGGGTCAATGGCGAGCCGCGGGCTGGCATCGGCCTCTACGACGGCGTCGGCTGGGACCGGCGCATCGCCGACACTATCTGTCGCTGCCTCGCCCGGGGGCACGGGCTCGTCGGCCGTCTCGATAGCGGCCTCGCCGATCGTTGCCCCTGGCGGTGGCAAGGGCGGCGCAAACAGAGTCTGAAAGACGAACAAGATGGCGACCGAAAGCACGATCGCCAGCAGCAAATTCCGTTGGTCCTGCACTACTACCTCGCGCCCATGGCGCCGTCGTCGCGCGCCCGTATTCGTGTTGCTACCGGATCACCCGGCACTGGGTCGTAGCCAAAGCCGCCCCATGGATGACAGCGGCAGATACGGCACAGCGCCAGCCAGCCGCCGTACACAGCTCCGTGCCGCGCCAGGGCCTCCAGGGCATACTCCGAACAGCTAGGCATGTGGCGACAATTGCCCGGCAGGATTGGCTTCAGTACCAGTCTATATAGGCCGACGCAAAAGCGCAGGATGCTCGCAGCAGGGCTCACAATACCAACTCCGCACGACCGCCGACCTTGGTCAGCGCCGTCGTCAGGTCCTCGAGCAGCGCCGCATACGGCCGCGTGGCCGTGCCGACGCGGGCAATCAGGACGAAATCGCGATCGCTGCGCGCCTGATCCCGCAACACGGCCTCGGCCGCAGCACGCAAGCGGCGCCGCGCGCGATTGCGGCGAACCGCTCCGCCGACCTTGCGGCTCGCCGTGTACCCGACCCGAGCAAAAGCGCCCGGCGGCAGGCCATCGGGACATGGAGCACATTGCAACACCACACCCTGCGCGGCCCATTTGCGTCCGAGTTTTGCCACTCTTAAAAAATCCTGGCGCCGCTTAAGCCGCGGCAGGCTTCGGTTCACAGTGCGGAGCCTAAGCCGATAGGCGCTTGCGCCCCTTAGCGCGCCGTTTGGCCAGCACGCGCCGACCGGCGACCGTCGCCATGCGGGAGCGGAAACCATGGCGACGCTTGCGCACCAGAACGCTTGGCTGATAAGTCCTTTTCACCGACTACTCTCCATTGCGGCGGCACCGTAAAATAGCCGGTCGTATACGGTCTTGCCGGGGGCAAGTCAATCGGCTGGCACAGCTTATCCCCGCACACAACGGTATTTTGAATGGCGGTTCCCGGGCTCTGCCTTTAGCATGGCGGAATTATCCGTGGCCGATGGCGGCAAAACCGTGGGGGGACACGGGTAAAAATATGGCTGTTTTGCGACTTTGCATTGTTGCGCTGGTGCTATCACTCCTGCTTGCGGCATGTCCTTCCGGCCTGCAAGCCGGGCAGTACGCGGTAGTCACCGAGGGCTCGCGCGACATATGGGTCATCAACTGCACTTCCCTCGGCTACCCACCGGTCAATGTCGAACTCTTCACGTGCGAGAACGCAGCGCGGCTGCTGGACGAAAGCGCCCCCGACTTCATAAATCACTCGCGCGGCGCAGCGGCGGGCAGCCACGAGTTCAGCCTCTATGAGTGGTACAGCGACAATTTCGGCGCGGACGAGGCTGACACTCTTGCCCATATAACCCACTTCGCGATGGCGCTCCTTGCCGAATCACCGGCAAGCGGGCTCGACGTTCGCGACTACGACTATGACTGGCGACTCAACGACGTCATATAGCGACAGCGAGGCGCCGCCGCCGAAGGCGCTATGGCGGCGCCTTCTGCCGGCAGCGCTACTGCTCTGCGCGCTGGCCCTAGCCCTAGTGCTCGGTATCGACGACTATCTCAGCTTCGCGACCCTGCGCGACAACCACGCACTGTTACTCAAACACGTGGCGCAGTTAGGCATTCTCGCGGGCATCGTCTATATCGCCATATACATCGTCGTCGTCGCCCTTTCGTTTCCGGGCGCCATCTTTCTCACACTCAGTAGCGGCTTTCTTTTCGGCGTCGTAGAAGGCGCCTTTTACAGCGTCATCGGCGCCACTCTCGGCGCCACCGTGATATTTCTCGTTGCGCGCACAGCAGTAGGTGACACGCTATCGCGCCGCGCCGCGCCAGCACTGCAGCGCATGGAGCAGGGCTTTCACAAGAATGCCCTCTCCTATCTGCTGGTGTTACGCCTGATCCCGCTCTTTCCCTTCTGGCTAGTCAACTTGGTGCCGGCACTGCTTGGAGTGTCCTTGCGCATCTATATGCTCGGCACCTTTTTTGGCATCATACCAGGAAGCTTCGTCTACAGCCTGACCGGGGCGAGTCTTGGCAGTGCCTTCGAATCGCACGAGAATTTTACTCTTGCTGGAATTCTCACGCCAGTCATGATCATGGCGCTTGTCGGCCTTGCCGCTTTGTCCATGCTGCCTGTGCTCTACAAACGATTGTACTGGATGCACGAAAAATGAGCGAGGCGATCATCCAGGTCGAGAGCCTGAGCAAACGCTTCGGACCGGTGCGGGCGGTCGACTCGCTCAGCTTCTCCGTTGACGGTGGACAGGCCATCGGCCTACTCGGCGGCAACGGCGCCGGTAAAACCACGACACTGGGCATGCTGCTCGGCCTGATCGTACCCAGCGCCGGCAGCATCCGGGTGCTAGGCGAGGACATGCTGCGCCACCGCTACCGCGTCCTGCCGCGGATGAACTTCTCTTCGCCCTATGTCGATGTGCCCCACCGCCTCAGTGTGCGCGAGAATCTCACGGTGTACGGTCATCTCTACGATCTCGACGACATCCGTGGACGCATCACCGCGCTCGCCGGCGACCTCGATTTAAACGAAATCCTCGACCGCACCGTTTCGACCCTATCGGCCGGGCAGAAGACCCGCGTGGCGCTTGCCAAGGCATTGCTCAACCAACCCGACATACTGCTGCTTGACGAACCCACCGCCTCGCTCGATCCTGACACGGCAGATTGGGTGCGCAGCTATCTGAGCGCCTACCAACGAGACAGTGGCGCCACCATCCTTCTAGCCTCGCACAACATGGCCGAGGTTGAGCGGCTTTGCGCAGACGTCATCATGCTCAAGGCGGGTCAGGTGGTAGCCCAGGACGCACCGCAGGCGCTGATCACCGGCTTTGGCCGTCAGACCCTGGAGGACGTCTTTCTCGACATCGCCCGCGATCGCCGCCGACCCAGAGCGAAGAGCGCGTGATGGCGGCCGCACGACGTATCTGGGGCATGGTGCTGCGGCATTATTATCTCATGCGCGGCTCCTGGCCACGGCTGGTCGATCTAGTCTACTGGCCAACCCTGCAAATGACCCTGTGGGGTTTCATCACTCTGTTCCTAATGACCAAGTCGAGCTGGCTGGCGCAGACCGCTGGCGTGCTGCTCTCCGCCGCGTTGCTCTGGGATGTGTTGTTCCGCGGCCAGATCAGCCTCTTCCTGAGCTTCCTCGAGGAGATGTGGTCGCGCAATCTGGGACACCTGCTAGTCAGCCCCCTGCGCCCTGCCGAGCTGGCCGTAGCTCTGGTGCTGACCAGCCTGGTGCGCACCCTGATCGGCGTTGGCGGCGCAGCGGTTCTTGCCATAGCGCTGTTCGACTTCTCTATCTTCGAGATCGGCTTGCCGCTGATAGCCTTCTTCATCAATCTGATCGCGCTCGGCTGGTCTCTGGGGCTGCTGGTCAGCGGGCTGGTGCTACGCTTCGGCCAGGGCGCGGAAGGCCTAGCCTGGGCGCTGGTCTTTCTCATCCAGCCGGTAAGCGGGGTCTACTACCCCATCGCCGTGCTACCCGATTGGCTGCAGCCGATCGCCCTTGCCTTGCCTTCGGCACATGTTTTCGAGGGCATGCGCGCGCTCCTTGTAGAAGGTGTCTTTGATGCTGATCTATTGATCAATGCGGCGCTCCTTAATTGCGTCTTTGTCGGGCTTGGCATAGCAAGTTTTCTTGCCATCGTTCACATTGCCCGCGTCAAGGGCCTAATCCTGCAAATGGGAGAATGACGATAACAAGCAGTACACGCTGGTGGTGGGTGCGACATGCACCGGTGACAGCCAACAATGGGCGCATGTACGGCGCTTCCGACCCGCCCGCCAACCTCGACGACGAAGAGAGCTTTGCCAGCCTGGCGCAGATCTTGCCGGCTGGCGCGGTCTGGGTAACCAGCCATCTGCGCCGCGCCCGCGACACCGCGTCGAGCATTCGCGCCCGCGGCCTTGACGGCGAAGTGCCCTTCGCCGAGGAAGCCTTCGGTGAGCAATGCTTCGGCGAATGGCAGGGCATGCTCTACAGCGAGATCGCGGAGCTCGAGGACAAGCCACGGCACCGCTTCTGGTTTACCACGCCGGAGCACTGTCCACCCGGCGGCGAGACTTATCTCGACGTCATGATCCGGGTCAAAGCGGGAGTTCAGCGCATCTCGGCCGCCTATGCCGGCCGCGATATCATCGCCGTCGCCCATGGCGGCTCGATCCGCGCCGCCGTCGCCCACGCCCTCGACCTCGATGCGGAGGGCGCCCTGACCCTCTTGTTCGAGAACCTATCCGTCACCCGCCTTGACCGGATAGAGCATCCGGACCGCGGCATGGCATGGCAGGTGCAGACCATCAATTGCCCAGCGCGCTCTCGGTCACGGGCCGAGTCTGGTAGCCTCGCTTGAGCCATATCCAACAACGGAGACACCATCGATGCGCTTGAATGCCCTGACGGCGGCCGGCCTGATTGCAGCGGTCCTGCTCACTCCCTCAAGCGGTCCCGCGATCGCGGACGATGCCCAGAAGCTGATCGACGACGCGGCCGCGATGGTCCGCGCCATGTCCTCAGATTCGTCGTGGGGCCATTTCGCAGCGACCTATGCCGAAGCCCGTGCCGTAGTCCTCGTGCCCGATTTCCTGGAGGCCGGACTAATCGTCGGTGGCGGCGGAGGGCAATGCCTTATCCTGGCGCGCGGCGAATCTGACGATACTTGGTCCGTGCCCTCATTCTGCCTAGTCGTCGAGGCTAGCATCGGTTTGCAGATCGGCCTCCAGAAGTCCCAGATCATGATGATGGTTATGAACGACGAGGCGCTTTTTGAAATGCTTTCGGGCACCGCCAAGTTCGGTGGCAAGGCGGGCCTTACTATGGGTATGCTGGGCGGCGGCGTCGAAGGCGCGACGACGCTCAATGCCGATGTCGACATCTTCGCCTTCTCGCGTGCCCAGGGCCTCTATGGCGGGGTCAAGCTCGACGGCGGCTGGATTGAGCCCGATGCCGCCTACAACCGGGCCTATTACGGTCGTGCCGTGACCGCCACGCACGTGGTCATCGACCGCCGCGTCAGCAATCCGGCGAGTAACGGCCTGATCGCAGCCCTGGCCGCGGCGAAGGGCAGCAGCCCACAATGAACCGCATCATCGTCTGGGGTATCGCCTCAGCCGCGCTGATAGCTTTCGGCCTGACCCTGGCCGGGCGCCAGGGCATGCTGGGCCGGCCGCCGGTCGAGCAGGTCAGCCTCGGCGGCCCCTTCACTTTGGTGCGCAGCGACGGAGAGACCGTGACCGAGGCAGACTTCGCCGGCGGCTACACCCTGGTATTATTCGGTTACACCTTCTGCCCCGATGTCTGCCCAACTGCGCTTGCCACCGTCTCCGGCGCGCTCGACAACCTCGGCGAGGACGCGACAAAACTGACGGTACTTTTCGTTACCATCGATCCTGATCGAGATACGCCCGCCGTGGTTGGCGACTATGTGGCAAGCTTCCATCCTCGCGTGGTAGGCTTGAGCGGTAGCGCCGAGCAGATCGCCGCCATGGCGAGCATCTATCGCGTTTATTACGCGAAAGCCGAGAGCGGCAACACGGAGGACTATTTAGTTGACCACAGCGCGGCCCTATACCTGATGGGACCGAATGGCCAATACCTTGCCAATTTCCGCTTCAACGCCAGCGTCCAGGAACTCGCCGCGGGCTTACGGGATCATCTGTCATGAGCAACCTGCGCAGCCTACTCGTGTGGCTCGTCCTAGCCACGGGCGCCGCTGCCGCAGATGTTGAGATCACAGATCCCTGGGCGCGTGCCACCCCCGGGGCGGCGGTCAACGGCGCGGTCTACCTCAGCCTCACCAATCATGGCGCGGACACGACTATCATCGCCACCGCCAGCCCGACCGCCAAGGCCGCCTCTCTGCACGGCCATGAGATGGACGGCGACATGATGCGCATGCGCGCCCTTGAGTACATCGCTCTGGGTGAGGGCGAGGCAGTGACCTTCGCGCCCGGCGGCCTGCATATCATGCTGATGGGCCTTGCCGCACCCCTAGTCGAGGGGGAGACTTTGGCACTCACGCTAAGCTTTGCTGACGGCGACACTGTGAACGTCAGCGTGCCTATCCTCAGCGTCGGCGCGATAGGCCCAGGAGACAGCCATGGCGGTCATGGGCACCATCACTGAGCAGAACGGCATCCGCCGCCGCGCCTCGTCGCGGGCACAACGGCTCAGCCTCAAGGTCGATGCAGCGGAAGGTGTCATAGAGCTGGTCGTGCCCAACGGCGCTTCGGAGGCCGAGATAACACGTTTCGTCGACAGCCACCGGCGCTGGATCACGCGCCAGTTCCACTCCCTACCGCAGCACCTTCCCTTTGCCGACGGCGCCGAGCTGGCGGTGCTTGATGAGACACTGCGCCTATGCCACCAGAGCGATGGGGGGGCAGCAGCACGGCGTGAGGGGGGTGAGTTGGTAATTGGCGGCGACGCAGCGGGCTTCGCCCCGCGCGTTCGCGCCTGGCTGCGCGAGACGGCGCGGGCGGCCTTTTTCGAGCATGCCCATGGGCACGCCGCAACGATTGGCGAGACCGTGAAGAGCATTCGCATCGCCGACCCGCGCACGCGCTGGGGTAGCTGCTCGTGCCAAGGCCGCCTCGCGTTTTCCTGGCGGCTCGTTCTGGCACCGCTCTCAGTGCTCGACTACGTCGCCGCACACGAGGTCGCCCACCTCACCGTCATGCGTCACAGCCGCCGCTTCTGGCGTCTCGTCGACACCCTACACCCCGACGTCGCCACCGCCCGCGCCTGGCTCTCCAAACACGGCCCTGACCTGCACCGCTACGGCTGAACCCTGCGACTGGCACGCCAGTGGCAAGCCATTAGTTGCACAGTTAAAACCAACCATCGGGTTTGTTGCGCAATTTCCCGTCACCAAACCAGATATTCGGTGACAGTTTTCTATTATTTGATACTTCTCGTTACATGCAGGTGCCGCCCTATTGACGAGGGTGAAGCTGTTTATGCCCTTGTCTAACTGAAATAGTTGAACACATGGCTTAGTCGTCAATAACTGCCACTAATTATGTGATGCTGATGGTTAGAGGCGAGTCATGAAGTCGTGCCAGAGGCTGGCCGGCAGGGTGCCGCCGGTAACGCCTTTCATGGGCGTGCCGTCGTCATTGCCGAGCCAGACCCCGGCGACGAGGCCGTCGCGGTAGCCTAAGAACCAGGCGTCACGCGAGTCCTGGCTGGTGCCGGTCTTGCCGGCAGCAGGCACGTCCAACGCAGCACGCCGGCCGGTGCCCTCGCGCACCACCGCACGCAAGAGGGCGTCCAGGCCTGCTGCGACGTCCGGCGCCAACACCTGGCCGGGCCCCGAGCCGGCCCGACGATAGAGCATCGTGCCTTTTCGGTCGCGGATCTCGGCGATGGCATGGGGCACCACGCCGAGCCCGCCGCTTGCCACCACCGCATAGGCGCCCGTCAGTTCCAGCAGGCTGACTTCGGCAACGCCGAGCGCCAAGCTCGGATGCGGCGTCAACGGCGCCGTGATGCCGAGGCGGCGCGCCGCGACGATGACCTGCCCCCTCCCGGCGCGCTCCGAGAGCTGAACCGCGACGACATTGCTCGAGCGCGCAAACGCTTCTGTGACAGTAAGGCTGCCGCGATACTTGTTGCCATAATTCTTGGGCTGCCAGCCCTCGACCTGGATCGGCGCATCCTCGAATATCGCATCGCGACCTATACCCGCTTTCAGGGCGGCCGCGTAGACGGCTATTTTGAAGGCCGAGCCGGGCTGGCGCCGCGCCTGGGTGACGCGATTGTACTGACTGGCAACGTAATTGCGGCCACCTACCATCCCGCGCACGGCGCCGTCCGGCGTCATGGCCACCAGCGCTACTTCGCCCGCGCCACTCTCCAGGCCGGCCGCGCGGCTTGCCGCCACCGCCGCCTCGGCCGCCCGCTGCACAGCACCATTGAGGGTAGTGCGCACTTCGAGATCGCCTGTGATCGGCCCAACATAAGCAGGCACGCGGTCGATCACCCAATCGGCGAAATAGCGCGCCGCACCCGAGCCGCCGAGCGCGTCCGCGACCCCCGCCGGTGCCACCTTGGCGGCCACCGCCGCAGACTCCTCGAGCCGGTCGCTAGCGACCATCGCATCAAGCACGACTGCCGCGCGCGCGCGCGCCGCCGCCAGGTCGCGGGTCGGCGCATAGCGGCTCGGCGCCTTGGGCAGGCCCGCCAGCATCGCCGCCTCGGCAAGACTCAGCTCACTGACCGGTTTGGCAAAATAGCGCCGGGCCGCTGCATCCACACCATAGGCTCCGGCCCCGAGATAGACTCGGTTGAGATAGATGGTCAGCAACTTGTCCTTACTGAAATTGCGCTCTAGCCAGAAGGCCAGCAACAGCTCCTGCACCTTGCGCTTGAGGCTGCGTTCTGGGGTGAGAAAGACGTTCTTGGCAATCTGCTGGGTCAGCGTGCTGCCGCCCTGTACCAGCCGCCCAGCGCGCAGATTAGTGTAAACCGCGCGCACCAGGCCGATCGGATCGAGTCCGAAATGATCGTAGAAGCGACGGTCCTCGACCGCGACGACGGCATCGATGAGGATCTGTGGCAACTCCGCGCGCGGCACATGACGGCCATAGACGTCGCCGCGGCTAGCCAACAAGCTGCCGTCGGCGGCGGTAATGGTGATGCCCGCCGAGCGAGCACGCGCGCCGAGATCCGAGATGTCGGGAAGGTCCGTCGCGTACCAGGCTACCAGTCCGGAGACCACAATGAACAGCCAGATGCCGGCCACAGCTCCCCAATAGAGCCCGCCTCTGACCAGCCGTAGCCAGAGGTGCGGTTGTTGCTTCGTCGTTTTCACCGATCTTGCTTTGCGGGCGCGCCCAGCAGGCTTGCGCCAGCGCGCCAACTTCCCAGTCTTGGGCTTTGCCGCCTTTTTCTTGCTTCCCTTGGCCGCCACGGCTCAGACGTCGAGATTGGCGACGTCGAGAGCGTGCTCCTGGATGAAATTACGGCGCGGCTCGACGAGATCGCCCATCAGGGTGGAGAACAGATGGTCGGCATCATCGCCGTGATCAACACGCACCTGCAACAGGGTGCGGGCCTCCGGATCGAGTGTGGTCTCCCAGAGCTGATCAGGATTCATCTCGCCAAGACCCTTATAGCGCTGAATACTGGTGCCCTTACGACCAAGATCAAGCACCGCGTCAAACAGATCGAGCGGCGAGCGGATCGGCGAAATCTTCTGCTCCTTGGCCTCGAGCACGGCGGGATGGGCATAGAACTCCTGCAATTCCGCCGCCACCGCATCAAGGCGCCGTGCCTCGCTGCTTTGCAGCAAGCTCTCGTCAATGCGATAGTTCGCCGTCTCGCCACGTGCGGTCAGGATGAAGATGAGGGCGCCGCCGTCATCGACCGCATGGGACCAGCCGTCCTCACCGGGCGCGGCCAGTGCGTTGAGCCGGTCGACTATATAGCCACCGACGGTGGCCGCCGTATCGGGCTCCTGCAGCAGACTGAGCGACAGCGCGCCGGAGACCACCGCCTGCTCCATCAGCGCCGGATGCTCGCGGCGTGCCAGCACCTTGAGCCAGGAAGCCTGATCGCGGGCCCGCATCAGAATCTCACGCAGATCGGCGCCGGTATGCCCCACTTCCTCACCACTCTTGCCAACCAACAGGCGCGCATCCTTCAGGCCTTCGTCGAGTAAATAGTCGTCAAGCTCGCGCTCGTCTTTCTTATAGACCTCACGATTACCGCGCTTGACTTTGAACAGCGGCGGCTGCGCGATGTAGAGATAGCCGCGTGCCACGACCTCGGACATGTGACGATAAAAAAAGGTCAGCAGCAAGGTGCGGATATGGGCGCCATCCACATCGGCGTCGGTCATGATAATGATCTTGTGATATCGGATCTTCTCGATATCGAAATCCTCCCGGCCGATGCCGGTGCCGAGCGCCGCTATTAAGGTACCGACTTCGGCCGAGGACAACATCTTGTCAAATCGTGCCCGCTCCACATTGAGGATCTTGCCGCGCAACGGCAGGATCGCCTGATTGGCTCGCACCCGCGCCTGCTTGGCAGAGCCGCCAGCCGAGTCGCCCTCGACTATAAACAGCTCGCTGCGGCTCGGATCACGCTCCTGACAATCGGCAAGCTTGCCCGGCAGGCTGGTGATATCGAGCGCGCCCTTGCGCCGCGTCAACTCGCGCGCCTTGCGGGCCGCCTCGCGCGCCGCCGCCGCCTCGACCACCTTGGCGATAATGGTCTTGGCCTCGTTCGGGTGCTCCTCGATCCATTGTCCGAGGCGATCGGCGATGATGCTCTCGACAATCGGCCGCACTTCCGACGAGACCAGCTTGTCCTTCGTCTGTGAAGAGAACTTGGGGTCCGGCACTTTGGCCGAGAGCACGCAGGTCAACCCCTCGCGCATGTCATCGCCGGTGAGCTGCACCTTCTCTTTCTTAATGATGCCAGTGCTATTGGCATAAGCGTTGACGGTGCGCGTGAGCGCCGCCCGAAAGCCCGCGAGATGGGTGCCGCCATCACTTTGCGGAATATGGTTGGTAAAGCAGAGAACGTTCTCGTGATAGCTGTCGTTCCACTGCAGGGCAGCCTCAATCACGACCCCGTCGCGCTCGCCGTTGATCAGGGTCGGCGGGCTGTGCAGAGCCTGCTTGTTGCGGTCGAGATATTCGACGAAGGCCTCGATGCCGCCCTCGTAATGCATATCGACCTGCTGCGGCATCACTCCGCGCTTATCGGTGAGCGTGATGGCAACCTCGGAATTGAGGAAGGCGAGTTCGCGCAAGCGGTGCTCCAGCTGCTGGAAGTCGAACACGGTGTTGCTGAAGGTGACGTCGGAGGGCAGGAAGGATATCTCGCTTCCGGTCTTCTCGCCCGCCTCGCCGGTTACGGCGAGCGGCGCCTCGGGCTCGCCGTCGCGGAAGGTCATGGAATGGACCTCGCCGTCGCGGCGAATGGTGAGCTCGAGACGTCCGGATAGCGCGTTGACCACGGAGACGCCAACTCCATGCAGGCCGCCAGAGACCTTATAGGAATTCTGGTCGAACTTCCCGCCGGCGTGGAGCTGGGTCATGATGACCTCGGCCGCCGACACGCCCTCCTCTTCGTGGATGTCGGTGGGAATGCCACGGCCGTTGTCGACCACTGTCACCGAGCCATCGGCATTAAGGGTCACGGTGATGCGATCGCAAAAGCCAGCCAGAGCCTCGTCGATGGCGTTGTCCACCACCTCGTAGACCATATGATGCAGGCCCGAGCCGTCGTCGGTGTCGCCGATATACATACCGGGGCGCTTGCGCACCGCATCGAGCCCGCGCAGAACCTTGATTGAATCGGCGCCGTAGTCACTGTTGCCGTTCTGAGGAGCGTCGTCGGCTGTCATGCTGATGGATACTCCCGCGTTGAGACGCTATCGTCGGCAACGGTGTAAAAGGTAGCCTGGCCACCTAGATGTTCAAAGAGCTCAGCGTCCGTGCCGGTCAACCAGGCCTGGGCGCCGAGCCCGATAAGGGCCTCTGCAAGCGCAGCACGCCGGTTCGCATCGAGATGCGCTGCCACCTCGTCAAGCAGCAACAGCGGCGGTGCACCACTACGCGCCACCCGCAGGCGTGCCTCGGCAAGAATGATGGAAACAAGTAGCGCTTTCTGTTCGCCGGTCGAACACTCCCCCGCCGGCATATCGTGTGCCAGATGGTGGGCGGAAAGGTTGCTGCGATGGGGACCATGTATGCTATGCCCGGACTCCGCGTCGCGAAGGCGGCTGTCGCGCAGCAGGCCCGCGAAACGATGCTCGGCATCGACCGCTGCCATGTCGTCAAGCCAGCCTTCAATCTCTCCTACAATGGCTAGACTCGGTCTGGGAAACGGGTCGCTTGCCTCGGCAAGCGCCGCTTGCAGTTGGCCTAAGGTTTCGCGTCGCGCCGCAGCCACCGCCACACCGTGGGCGGCCAGAGTCTCCTCGACAACATCGAGCCAACGCCCATCGCCGCCGCTTGCTAGCAGCCGCCCCCGCTCGCGCAGTCCCCTCTCATAGGCCGCAAGCTCGCGGCCGTGGCCTGGCATCAGACCTACAACCAGACGATCAAAAAAGCGCCGCCTGCCGCCAGGCGCCTCGGTAAACAGGCGGTCCATTGCCGGTGTTAGCCAGGACACACCGAGCCGCTCGCCGAGCCCAGCCTGGCCGCGCGCGCTCTCACCGTCAATACGCACCTGGCGGCGTTCGCCCGCCGCCGCGCCGCTTTCAAGGCCAGTGCCGATATCGCAGGTGCCACCGGGCAGGTCGAGCCGTGCCGCTACCGCCCAACGCGCCATCGCCGGGGCGCCGCGCCGCGTCACCTCGCCCAGGTGAGCACGCCGCAGGCCGCGCCCGGGGGCAAGAAAGGAAACAGCTTCCAGCAGGTTGGTCTTACCGGCACCATTGGCGCCGGTCAGTACCACCGACCGCGGCGCGGGCTCGAGACGAAGCTGGGCATAATTACGGAAATCAGTCAGGACGAGACACTCAATGCGCGCGGCAGGTCTCGTCGCTTGCGGCCTCTCCGACAAATCCGTCGCGATCATACGCGCATCGGCATCAGCACATAGAGCGCGCGTACATCCCCGCTGTCACCGACCACCGTGGGCGAGACCGAGTCGGCCATGGAGAAGCGCAGGCTATCGCCCTCAATCTGTTGGGTCATTTCGAGCACGTAGCGGGAGTTGAAGCCAATAGACAGCGACTCACCCTCGTAGTCCACGGCCAACTCCTCTGTGGCGCTGGCCTGGTCGGGACTGTTGGCGGACAGTATCAGTTTGCCCTTTTCGATCACCAGCTTGATGGCCCGCGACTTGTCACTGGCGATAGTTGAGACCCGGTCCACGGCCTCGGCAAAGCTTGGGCGGTGCACGACCATCACCTTGTCGTTGCCCTCGGGAATGACCCGCTGGTAGTCGGGGAAGGTGCCATCGATGAGCTTCGACGAGAGCACCGCGCCGTCGATGGTGAAACAGATTTTGACGTCCGACAGCGCCACCTGGAGCTCGCCCTCGGCATCGTCGAGCAGCTTGCGCAGCTCAGTGACCGCCTTGCGCGGCACGATGATCCCCGGCATGCCCTCGGCACCGGCCGGCAAGTCAACCTCAACCCGCGCTAGGCGATGGCCGTCGGTGGCAACAGCGCGCAGGGCACGCTCGCCCTTCTCGACCGCATGTAGGTGAATGCCATTGAGGTAATAGCGGGTCTCCTCCGTCGAGATGGCGAAGCGGGTCTTATCGATGAGCCGCCGTAGATCCGCCGCCGCGATGCTGAAGCTGTGGTCGAGATCGCCAGTCGAAAAGGCGGGAAAATCCACAGGCGGCAGGCAGTGCAGAGAGAAGGCAGAGCGCCCGCTGCGCAGAGCCAAACGCTCACTGCCGTCCTCGCTCGTCAGCTCAATCTGGGCGCCCTCGGGCAACTTGCGCACGATGTCATAGAGCATGTGTGCGGGTGCCGTCGCCGTACCCTCCTGGCCGACCTCGGAGGGCGTCGAATCAATCACCTCGATATCCATGTCGGTAGCCGTCAGGCTGAGCTTGCCATCGTTCGAGGCAATCAGAAGATTGGACAAAATCGGAATGGTGTTACGGCGCTCAACCACGCTTTGCACGTGCTGTAGCGACTTGAGTAGATGCGAGCGCTCGATGGTCAGTTTCATGTCGCCGGAAACCCTCGCTGAAAGCTACCAGCCGACAGGCGCCAGCCGCCCGTCGAGCCGCCGGCGGCACCGTCGCCCCCGGGTTCGGAACTATACCAGACTCACAAGGATTCTATAGGAATTTCCGCCTTTTCCGGCCTGTGGGCTCAAGCCTCCAGCATGCGCCTGAGTAGCTCCACGTCCTCAGCAAAGCCGGCGTCGCTTTGGCTCAACTGGTCAATCTTGCGCACCGCGTGCATGACCGTGGTGTGGTCGCGGTTGCCGAACTTGCGGCCGATCTCCGGCAGGGAGCGCTGAGTCAGCTGCTTGGCCAAATACATCGCCACCTGACGCGGCCGCGCCACCATCTGCGCGCGGCGTGCCGAACTCATCTCCGAGACCTTGATGTTGTAGTACTCGGCAACCCGCTTTTGGATGTCCTCGATTGTCACGCGACGGTCGTTGGCGCGCAACAGATCGTGCAACACCTCTGGGGTGCTCTCCAGCGTGATCGGCCGACCCACCAGAGTGGAATGGGCAACGATGCGAATCAGCGCGCCCTCGAGCTCGCGCACGTTTGAGCTGATCTTGTGTGCAAGAAACTCAAGCACCTTAGGTGGCACTTGACCGGCGCCGAGTTGGTCGGCCTTGCCTTGCAAAATGCCGAGGCGCAACTCGTAGGAGGTCTGATGCACCTCCGCCACCAGGCCCCAGCTAAGGCGCGAGCGCATACGCTCGTCCATATATTCGAGATCCGCCGGTGAACGATCGCCGGAGACGATCACCTGCTTGTTCTGGTCGATCAGGGCGTTGAAGGTGTGAAAAAACTCTTCCTGCGTCGATTCCTTGCCACCGATGAATTGCACGTCGTCGATGAGCAGCACGTCGACCGAGCGGAATAACTCCTTGAAGCCCATGATCTTCTTGAAGCGGAGCGCGCGGATGAACTGGTACATGAACTTCTCCGCCGAGAGATAGATCACGCGCTTGTCGGGGCGCCGCTCGCGCACCTGCAGACCAATGGCATGCATCAGATGGGTCTTACCAAGACCGACGCCGCCGTAGATGAAGAGCGGATTGAACGGGACGTCGTCCGAATCGCCGACCCGCTTGGCCGCCGCGTGGGCGAACTCGTTCGGCTTACCCACGACAAAATTCTCAAAGCAGTAACGCGAATCGAGCGCAGCGCCGATTGAATCGATGTCGCCGAAGAGATCATCGCTGGCGGTCTCGGCGTCGCCCGGTGGCGCACTCGGCCTTGGCAAGTCGCCCGACGTCGGCATGCCAGAACGCACCACAATATCGACCGCGGCCACGGCCTCGCTCTCGTCCTGCCACAAGGCACGTAGCCGGTCACCATAGCGCGGCGCCACCCAGTCACGCAAAAAGCGCGTCGGCACGCAGAGCTCAACGCGCCCCTCAGCGACACTTCCCAACTCCACTGCCTCCATCCAGCGCTCGAACGTGGTGGTGCCAAGCTCGCCGCGCAAACGGTTGCGAACGCGTCGCCAGCTGGCGTCAGCTTCCAACCTGTTCAACGTCTCCGCCATGACCACTAAACCGCCTGCTAGCGGAGCATACGAAAAAGCAGCGGCACGAGCCGATGTCGGAACAGCTCGGTCGGGCACAAATTACAATTTACTGATGAAATAACCATGCTCCCTGGACCGCCCATTTGCCAAAGATAGACAATAACCCCACCCGACGGCATTTAGTGCCGTCACACAATAACACTAGCTAGACTTCGGCAAAACTTACCGTGTCTGCCTATTTTATAGCGTAACTCTAGACGACCAAGTCTGAATACTATTACCAGACTTAACCACAATCGCCTCAGCGTCAGCGTTAGAGACTACCGACGCGGACCACTACACGCAACAAAATCGATACGTTGATATGCATTTTTTTGTTGGCTTATTGCATAGTGACAACGCGAAACGGCCGCGCCAAGGCACGGCCGTTATCGACATCGTCTGCACTACTAAGGGTCTACGCCATCGCCTTAATACGGCGGCTGAGGCGCGACAGTTTTCGCCGCATGGTATTGCGCGCCACCACGCCCTTGATAACGCCTCGCATCAATTGCGGCTGCGCCCGGGTGAAAGCTTCCTGTGCTGCAGCCTTATCGCCGCCAGCGATCGCCAACTCGACGGATTGAACAGAGGTGCGAACGCTGCCGAGCCGCGCGCGATTGACGAGCCGCTGCCGCTCATTGCGGCGAATGCGTTTCTTGGCCGATTTATGTTCCGCCATGCTTAGCCCAACTAGAACTTCCCGCGGACGCAGCATCCGCAGCAGGAAAGGGCGCGGTTATAGCCAAGCGAATCGCGAGCGTCAACAGCAACAGGAAAGCGAATCGGTCGCCGTCGAATCAGCGGTTCTTGAATTGGGGCTTGCGCTTCTCGGCGAAGGCGGCCATGCCCTCTCTTTGATCCTCGAGCGCGAAGGTGGAATAGAACAGTCGCCGCTCAAACATGACGCCTTCGCTGAGCGATGTCTCGTAGGCTCGGTTGACTGCCTCTTTGGCCATAATTGCCGCTGGCAGGGACATGGCAGCGATGGTCTCTGCCACTTCCATGGCCGTATCCATGAGTTCGGCAAGGGACACGACACGACTGACTAGCCCGGCCCGCTCCGCCTCATCGACGTCCATCATGCGGCCCGTCAGGATCAGGTCCATGGCCTTGGCCTTGCCGACGGCGCGCGGCAGGCGCTGGGTGCCACCGGCGCCGGGGAAGGTCCCGAGTTTGATCTCCGGCTGACCGAAGCGCGCATTGTCGGCGGCGATGACGATGTCGCACATCATGGCAAACTCGCAGCCGCCGCCGAGCGCGAAGCCAGCAACCGCCGCAACTATGGGCTTGCGGCACTTGGCCAGGCACTCCCAGGGCCCGATGAAGTCCCCAAAATAGGCGTCCGCATAGGACTTCGACTGCATCTCCTTGATATCGGCGCCGGCCGCGAAGGCCTTCTCGGAGCCGGTGAGGACGATAGCGCCGATGGCCTCGTTGGCCTCGAAATCGGCGACGGCCTGACCGAGTTCAGCAATCAGAGCGCCATTGAGTGCGTTCAGGGCATTGGGGCGATCGAGAGTGACCACGCCGACCTTGCCGCGCGTCTCAGCGACGATGTTCTCATAGGCCATGGGAGATCCTCGTTCTCAACTCGGCGCCAGGGAGAAACGCACCGTCAGGCGCTGCGCCGAATTCGGGGGATAAATGGTGATGGTTAGACGCTCGCCCTCGCGCTCGTATTGGAGAAACCCGGCAGCCTGCCAGCCAAGCGCCGGCAAGGTCTCGTCGTAGAAGCGCAACACCGCCTCGGCGTCGGTCGCACCACTCGCATAGCGCTCGACGATGCGGCCCTGCGGCGTGTCGAAGATTACCCCGGCGTCATTGAGTTCGCTGAGCGCCACCATCAACGGCAGGTCATCGAAGCCGCCCACAAAGATGGCCTCATCCGCCGCCGCCGGCAAAACGAGAAACAACGACAGGGCGGTCAGGAAAGAGCGCGAGTATGCCATGCCCTAACCTACCTCAGCGCTGGCACTTGGGACAAAGAAAAGTGGAGCGCCCCGACTGCACTATGCGCCTTATCACGTGGTTGGGAGCACCGCTGGCGCACGGCTCACCCTCGCGGCCATAGACGGAAAAAGCGTGCTGGAAGTAGCCGAGTTCGCCGGAGGCCTGAACATAGTCGCGTAAGCTGGAGCCGCCGGCCGCGATGGCCTCGGTCAGCACCGACTTGATGCCCAACACCAGGCGCTCAGCCCTGGCCCCGGCGACGCTGGCGCCGAGGCGCTTCGGTGAGATGTCGGCGCGATAGAGGCTTTCGCACGCATAGATGTTGCCGATGCCCGCAACCAGGTGCTGGTCGAGCAGTAGGGCCTTGATCGTTGAGCGGCGAGCAGCCAGCACCTTGGACAGCGCTGGACCAGAGAATTCGGTGCCGAGCGGATCGGGGCCCATGTCGCACAGCAACGGATGGGCGTCGAGAGTTGCTCTTTCCGTCACAGCAAACAGGCCAAAACGACGCACGTCGTTGAAGACAATCTCCCTGCCCTCGTCGGTGCCGAAGAGGATGTGATCATGCTTTCCCGGCCGGTTGCCGGTCTCGGGCCGTAAGAACAGGCGCCCCGACATGCCGAGATGGCCGATCACAACATGGCCGTCATCGAGCATGAAGAGCAGATACTTGCCTCGCCGGCCGATGGTCTCTACGAGGCGCCCTTCGAGGCGGCTGGCAAAATCTCCCGGCAAGGCAATGCGCAAGTCGCCGCGGCGAACAGTGATACGCGCGAAACGGTGCCCTTCGAGTAGGGGTACCAGGCCACGGCGGACGGTCTCGACTTCGGGAAGCTCGGGCATGGCCGACTGTAGCGCGGCCTTCGGCGCTAGGCTATGGTTCGCAGCATGGCGACAGACCCCAAGACAGAGACGGTACCCTTCGGGCTTCGCGACGTCGATCCGGCCGATAAACCGGCGCTGGTTGCAGGCATTTTCGATAGCGTGGCATCGCGCTACGACCTCATGAACGACCTCATGACCGGCGGCATTCAGCGCTTGTGGAAGCGGGCGATGGTGGCAGCACTGGCACCGAAGCCGGGCGATCGCTTGCTCGATCTTGCGGGCGGCACCGGCGATATCGCAGCGCGCATCCTCGACCACCACGCCGTCGACGTGACAGTCTGCGACCTGACACCAACCATGCTGGAGGTGGGCCGGTGGCGCGCCTGGGACCGCGGTCGCATCGGCATGCCCCAGTGGGTCTGTGGCAGCGGTCTAGCGCTACCCTTCTCCGATCGCTATTTCAACGTATGTACCATCGCCTTCGGCCTGCGCAATTTCGCGCGTATCGGGCCGGGCCTCGCGGAGATTGCGCGGGTGCTACGGCCGGGCGGGCGCTTTCTCTGCCTGGAGTTTTCGCCGGAGGTCGCGGCACCGCTAGCACCACTTTACGGCGCCTTCTCCGATCGCATTATCCCGGCGCTGGGCAAGATCGTCGCAGACGATCGGGATGCGTATACCTACCTGGTCGAGAGCATTCGTCGCTTCCCGCCCCCGGATACGCTGTCGGTGATGTTAGCAGATGCTGGTTTCGCCGGAATCCGTGCACGAAAGCTTTCCGGCGGCATTGTCGCCCTGCACAGCGCCTGGCGCGTCTGACCGGGCATGTTCCGCGCAGCACGAAACCTTTGGCGGCTGGTGGTCATCGCACGCGTGCTCGCGCGTCACGACGCGCTGGAGCCACTGGCGGATACCGCCCCCTGGCTGGTGCGCCCCTTGCGGCAGCTCGTCAAGCCCGAAACGGACGGCAGGCGGCTTGGCCAGCGTCTGGCGGATGCGGCGGTAGCGCTGGGCCCAGCCTTCATAAAGCTCGGCCAGGCGATGTCGACGCGAGCCGACTTGATCGGTGCAGAGGTAGCAGAAGACCTCGCTATGCTGCGCGATCGTCTGCCGCCCTTTCCGGCGAACGAGGCGCGCACGGTGCTGGCCGACGAGCTCGGCCAGCCTATCGAAGCGCTGTTCATCGCGTTTGACGACAGGGCGGTCGCCGCGGCGTCCATTGCCCAGATCCATTTTGCCACCACCAGCGACGGCCGCGAGGTGGCGGTGAAGATTCTGCGTCCGGGGATCGAGGCCGCCTTCCGGCGCGACCTCGACCTGCTGTTTTGGCTCGCCGAATGGATTCAGCGCACGCAACCGCGGTTGCGCAGGCTGCGCCCAGTCGAATCGGTGCGTGCCGTTGCCGACATGGTGGCGATCGAAATGGACCTACGGCTTGAGGGCGCAGCGGCTTCGGAGATGGCGTCCAATTTCACGGAAGACAACAGCTTCAACATTCCGGACATCGACTGGACGCGCACCGCGCGCCGCGTACTCACCAGTGCCCGCGTCAACGGCATTCCGGTCGACCGCCGCGACGCCCTGATCGAAGCGGGCCACGACCCGTTGACCGTGCTGGAGAAGGCTGCCCGAGCCACCTTCAACCAGTGCTTCCGCGACGGCTTTTTCCACGGCGATCCGCACCAAGGCAATCTCTTTGTCGCCAACGACGGCAATATCTGGGCCGTCGACTTCGGCATCGTGGGTCGCCTTGACATCGCCACGCGGCGTTATCTCGCGGAAATGCTGATGGGCTTTCTCGACGGTGACTACGCCAGCGTGGCCGACGTGCACTTCCGCGCCGGTTACGTGCCGTCAGATAAGGACCGTGGCGCCTTCACCCAGGCCCTGAGAGCCATTGGTGAACCGATTCTCGGCCTGCCCGTATCCGAAATTTCACTCGGGCGCCTGCTGGGCCAACTCTTCCACACCACCGAGACTTTCGGCATGCGCACCCAGCCGCACCTGCTGCTGCTGCAGAAGGTCATGGTCGTAGCGGAAGGGGTCGGACGCGACCTTTACCCGCAAGCCAATATGTGGGAGCTGGCGCGGCCTTTGACGGAAGCCTGGATGGAGAGCCATTTAGGCCCTGCAGCCCGTGCCAAGGTGGGTGCAGAGACGGCCATCGGCTTCGTCCAGCGCATGCCGGGCCTAGCCCAGCGGGCCGAGGAAGCGCTCGACAGACTAGCCGCGTGGGACAACCACACGAGCCGGCACGCCTCACCCTGGCCACTCCTGCTCGCCTTCGCCGCCGGGGCGGTGCTCATGGCCATTCTGTTGACGCTGATGTGACATCGCGGAGGTTTCTTTGCGAACCGGAATATACTAGCGTATCTGCTTCCGACAGGAACAAGATAAATGCTTGACGAGAAACGGATTCTTCTCATCGTCTCAGGTGGCATTGCGGCTTACAAGAGCCTTGAGCTGATCCGCCGCCTGCGCGATAGAGGAGCAGAGGTGAGCTGTGTGCTGACGCGCGGCGGCGCTCAGTTCGTCACGACGCTCTCGCTCGCAGCGCTGAGCGGCGAGCCGGTCTATGAGGACCTGTTCTCACTCACCGACGAGGCCGAGATGGGCCACATCCGCCTGTCGCGCGAGGCGGACCTGGTGGTGGTGGCGCCAGCCAGCGCCGACCTGATAGCCAAGATGGCGGCCGGACTGGCCGATGATCTCGCCAGCACGGTGCTGCTGGCGAGCGACAAGCCGGTGCTGATCGCACCGGCCATGAACGCCATGATGTGGAACCACGCCGCGACCCGGCGCAACGTGGCAACCTTGGCGGCCAATGGCATCGTGCGTGTCGGCCCCGAGCCCGGCGATCTAGCCTGCGGCGAGGTGGGCGAAGGCCGCATGGCCGAGCCTGCGGCCATCCTTGCGGCAATCGAGCGCACACTTACCGGTGCCGGACCCTTGCGCAAGATCCGCGCGCTGGTCACTAGCGGGCCGACGCACGAGCCCATCGACCCGGTTCGCTATATCACCAATCGCTCATCGGGAAAGCAAGGCTATGCCATTGCCGACGCGCTCGGCGCGCTTGGGGCTGACGTGACTCTGGTCAGCGGCCCAACGGCACTGGCCGACCCCCCTGGCGCTACGGTGGTGCGCGTGGAGACGGCGGAGGAGATGCTGGCCGCCTGCCGTGCCATCCTACCGACGGACGTCGCGGTCTGCGCCGCCGCCGTTGCCGACTGGCGCGCGGCAAGCCAGGCCAATCAGAAAGTGAAACGCGGCAAAACGGCAGAGCGTAGTATCGACATGGCTGCCAATCCCGATATCCTCGCTACGCTTGGCAGCCTCGACAAGGGCCGACCGACGCTCGTCGTTGGCTTCGCCGCCGAGACCGAGAGGGTCGTCGAGCATGCCAAGGCCAAGCGCGTCGCCAAGGGCTGCGACTGGATCATCGCCAATGACGTTTCGCTCGAGGCCGGCGTCTTCGGCAGCGACGAGAACACGGTGCACGTGATCGACGCGGAGGGTATTGAGACCTGGCCCAAAGCGAGCAAGGCTGAGGTGGCGGCTAAGCTCGCCGCGCGCATCGCCGCGGCCATCGCCGAGAAAGACATCGCTGTATGAGCGTAGCCGTAGCTGTACGCCGCCTGCCCCATGCCTTAGAGGGCCCCCTTCCGGCCTATGAGAGTGCGTTGAGCGCCGGTGTCGACTTACCGGCGGCGCTGGATGAGGATCTGGTGCTAATGTCGGGCGCCAGCGCCCTGGTGCCAACGGGGCTCGCTATCGCGCTGGACAAGGGCTATGAGGCGCAGGTACGCCCGCGCTCGGGCCTAGCGCTACGGCACGGACTGACGGTGATCAACGCCCCGGGTACCATTGATGCGGATTATCGCGGCGAAATCGGCGTGATCCTGATCAACCACGGCGGCGAGCCAGTGACGATTAGCCGCGGCATGCGTATCGCCCAATTGGTGATCGCGGCCGTGTCGCGACTAGAATGGAAAGAGGTCGAGACCTTGCCAGAGACCGTGCGGGGAGAGGACGGTTTTGGCTCCACAGGCAAAGGCGGCGTTTGCCGAGGCAATACGATATAGAAAGAGGCTCACAGCATCATGCTGAACGCGGAAATTCACAACGCCATCACCGAGACCATTACCAACACGCCCTTGGTGAGTCTGGCGCGCTTACGCGAGGCGACAGGCCGTAAGGCCGACCTCGTGGGCAAAGCTTGAGTTCTTCAACCCTTTGGCTAGCGTTAAAGACCGTATCGGCGTCTCAATGATCAGAGGCCTGGACGACTGAGAATGGACGGCATGGAGTTCAGTGACGAGCAGATTGAGCGCTACGCGCGACACATCACCCTGCCCGAGGTCGGCGGCACCGGGCAGGCGAAGTTGCTCGACTCGCGCGTACTGGTGATCGGCGCCGGAGGTCTTGGCTCGCCGCTGATCCTCTATTTGGCGGCAGCCGGAATCGGCACCATCGGCGTGGTCGATGACGACGTGGTCGCGCTCTCCAACCTGCAACGCCAGGTGCTGCACGACAGCGAACGGGTTGGTGTCACAAAGGTCGAGAGCGCGGCAGCAAGCGTCCAGCGCATCAATCCCGAGGTGACGCTGGTGCCGCACAAGACGAGGCTTGTCACCGATAACGCCCTCGATCTATTAGCCGACTATGATGTGGTGGTCGACGGCAGCGACAATTTCCCCACCCGCTTTCTGGTCAATGACGCCGCACGACTCGCCGGCAAGACGCTGGTCTCAGCGGCCATTCTGCGTTTCGAAGGCCAGCTCAGCACTTTCAAGTCCCATCTCGGCGGCGACAATCCCTGCTATCGCTGCATCTTTCCGGCGCCGCCGGCACCGGGGTTGGTGCCAAGCTGTGCCGAGGGCGGCGTACTCGGCGCACTGGCAGGAACGCTCGGTTCTCTGCAGGCGGTGGAGGTCATCAAGGAGCTGCTCGGTATCGGTGATAGCATGTCGGGCAACCTGTTGATCTTCGACGCGCTCAACACCACTTTCCGCAAAGTCAAGGTGCGCCCCGACCCGGCCTGCGCGCTGTGCAGCGCCCAGGCCACCATCCACGACCTCTCCGCCCATGCCGGCAACTGACGAAGGCGCGCACGTGGCCAAGCTTTCACTAATCGTCTTCTCCAGCGACTTCGCTAAAGTGCATTACGCGCTTGCGGCCGCGGCCGCGGCCGCCGCAATCGATATCCATGCTACACTCTTTTTTACCATGGAGGCGAGTCGCGCCTTGACTAAAAACGAGGGTTGGCACGCCCTTACTGGCAGCCCAGCCGATAGCGACACGGCCTTGCAGGCGCGCAATGTCGCAAGCTTCGCAGAGCTGCTCGAATCGTGCCACAAGCTCGGCGTACACTTCCTCGTCTGCAGCATGGGGCTCACCGCCATCGACCTTGCGGAAGAGGCACTGCGCGACGACCTCGACATCAAGATCAGCGGCCTTGTCGGGTTCCTCAAGGACGCCCACGCCGATGGCAGCGTGGTATTCATCTAAAGAATTAAGGCGTGCCTTATTAGGTAACAGTTACGAATTTCATATTCAGCCGTCCCCCAGGGACCGGTAAAAATTAGTATCTGTTGCCTAATAATATTTTACAGACCCTTCTCTGCCACCAGCCGCTCCAGGGTATCAACGGCGGCCTGCATGGTCTGTCCCGACCAGCCGGCGGAAGCGGATATGATCTCGCCGCGGATCTCGGCCTCACTGCGGATCATGGTGCGACCGACGGGGCTCGAGAAGAACGCGATCAGCGCATCGAGCTCAGCTTCAGTGAAGCGGGCATCGTAGATCGGCGCCAGGGTGACGAAAAAGCCCGGCAGGGCATCGTCGATCTGGGCCGCTAGCGCGGCCTCGATCTCGGAGGCATCGTCGGGGCCAACACCAGGTGCGAGCTGACGCAAGCGGTCCTGCAAAGCGAGCAGCATTTTGTTGCGGCCGTTGCGCAGCTCAACGGCAATGCCGCTGAGCGCCATCAGATAGGTGATCTTGCCTTCCTTGCCGAGCTCGGCGACGCTGGCAGCACCGGCGTTGAGCTTACGCGCCTCGATATAGTCGGCGAGGCAGCGGCGCGTCATCTCGAGCCAGAACTCGGTTGTCTGCTCCTGCTTGATCTGGGTGACAGCACGCGGGCAGGCATGCACGCGCCCGGCGTGGTCGGGCAAAGTGTCTGGTGCCGGCACCGCGTCGGGCGACAGCGTGACAGCGAAATTCATATCGACGTGACAGAGCCCTTCCTGCGGTCCCGGCATAGCCAGTCCGTCGAGATCGATGCGCAGGCCCGCATCCTCGGACAGCGCCATGTTTGCCGCAGCCAAGATCTCCGCCACCAGTGCCCGCCATGTCGCGGCATCGGGTCGACAGGTGGAATTCATGGCATCCGGAACCGCTTCCAGTGTCGCGGTCTCGCCCTGCCAAGCGGAAACGGGTTCCTCGGCAAATGCCGGCACCCCCAACAAGATGAGGCCGCCGACAAAGCTTATCAATCTCATGATCTATACCGTCGCCGTCGCCAGCACGCGGTCGGGCGGCGCATGCCCATCGACGAACGTCTTGATGTTCACGATCACCTTCTCGCCGGAATCAGTCCGCCCCTCCAAAGTAGCAGAGCCCATATGGGGCAGCAGCACAACGCTTTCGAGCTCCAAGAGTTTGGGATTTACCGCCGGCTCGTGCTCGAAGACGTCGAGTCCGGCGCCGGCCAACTTGCCCTCACGCAGCATACGGGTCAATGCCGCCTCGTCGATGACCTCGCCCCGTGAGGTGTTGACTATATAGGCGTGCGGCTGCAGCTGGGCGAGGCGGCGCGCCGAGAGTAGGTGATAAGTTGCGGGCGTATGCGGACAGTTAACCGAAATGATATCCATGCGCGCCAGCATCTGATCGAGGCTCTCCCAATAGGTGGCCTCGAGCTCGGCCTCCAGCGTGTCCGGTACCCGGCGGCGGTTGTGGTAGTGGATTGAAAGTCCGAAGCCGCGCGCCCGCCGGGCTACGGCATTACCAATGCGGCCCATGCCAATGATGCCGAGGCGCTTGCCCCAGATGCGCCGCCCCAGCATCGAGGTAGGGCCCCACCCGCCCCATTCGCCGGACCGCATCAGGCGCTCGCCTTCCGCCAGGCGTCGCGGCACCGAGAGGATCAGCGCCATGGTCATATCAGCGGTGTCCTCGGTAAGTACGCCGGGGGTATTGGTGACGGTGATACCGCGGGCATGGGCACTGGCCACGTCGATATGGTCGACACCGGCGCCGAAACTAGCGATTAGCTTCAAGCGCTCGCCGGCCTGAGCAATCATTCCAGCGTCGATACGATCCGTCACGGTGGGCACCAGTACATCGGCCCCGGCCATGGCCACCTGCAACGCATCGCGGTCCATGGGCGTGTCGTCGTCGTTGAGCCTGGTGTCGAACAGCTCCATCATCCGGGTCTCGATGACCTCGGGGAGCTTGCGCGTGACCACGACGAGCGGCTTGTTACGAGGCATTAAGGGCTCCAGCATTCTGGACTGGGCTTGTTTATACCAGGGGGCACGTTTGCGCTATAGTGGCGTCGAATCATGCGCCTACAGCTTGTCCTTTTCGGGCTCTTCCTTGTGTTACCTACCCAGCTAGGAGCGGAGAGCGGGCTACCGCTACCACGCTTCGTCAGTCTTGGCGCCGACGAGGTGAACCTGCGCACTGGTCCTGGCCTGCGCTATCCTGTGGTCTGGGTGTTCGTGCGCAAGGCACTGCCGGTCGAGATCGTTGCCGAGTTCGAGCAATGGCGCCGGGTGCGCGACTTCGAAGGCGCCGAGGGCTGGGTGCACAAGGCCATGCTGTCAGGCAAGCGTACGGTGTTGGTGATCGGCGACAGCCGCACCCTGCGCGCGCGCCCCGACCCCAAGTCGCGGGCGCTGGCCCGCGCCGAGACCCGCGTCCAGGGCGCCCTGCGCGCCTGCCGAGACGACTGGTGCGAGGTGACGCTGCAAAGCATCCGCGGCTGGATGCGCCGCGCGTACCTTTGGGGAATCTATCCTGAGGAATAACCGTATTTAATTGGTGAAAGTTCTCTGTTTCCTGTCGAGAATAAAGAGCTATCACCGAGTAATTATAACCTCAATCCCAGGCCATACTAGCACGTAAGCTGGGCTTGATGAGCTTCTTAACCAGACGCTCGGTGAATGCTGGTCCATGCTCCATCGCGCCAGCGAATCGCGCGTGGTTTTGATCGAGTAGCGAGGATAGAGCACAAGCAACTCGCCGAACAACGCTTGCGCCTCTTTGGCGGACATGCCGAGCTACCCGTAGGGCACCGCCAGCACCACGTGGCTCTATGAAGAGCCCATATTGATACGCAGTTCCGCCTACAAGTATCCGCGGCGGTAGGCGTCGAAGAAATACGGGAAGTAGTATTGCTCTGGTGGTGCGGGTTGAAGCACCACCGCCCCGTCCATCATCGCCACGCCGCAGTGCCAGTCGCCGATAATAAGCGAGGCGGTGGCTGACGCCGGTAAGCGGCAAGGAATTGTCGGGCGCCAAGTCGGGCCGGTGATTGCAGCGACTGAGAAACTTGTTCGCCACCGGTATTACCGTGAAACGCCTCGTGCCCTGGGCCAAGGCCAATGTACAGCACCGTGCGCCACATGCTATCCGGGCGCACGCGCCCGTTCAATCGAAGTCGTCTGACAAGGCTTCGCGCAAGGTGACGGAAAAGACGGCAATATGGCCGTATTCGGGGTGGGATATGGAGAGCCTCACACGGCTTTCGGGATCACGGAAGGCAACAACCTGAGGGTCACTAAAAGGGAAGTGCAGAAAGTGCACCGCAGAGGTCTTGCCGTCGGCGCGTGAGCGCTCGACATCGCCTTCGGGTAGCGCAGCGATAACCTCGCCGTCGATCTCGATGGCAATGCGGTCCTCGATGCCGCCGAGGGTACTCAGAATACGGGCACGGCGCTCGGGCTCGCGGGGATACCGAGCAAGAGAGTAGCCACCAGTTCGCGCCCGTCCGGGATCAGAGGGTTGTAGGCCGCCAGCTCGTCGGCGATCTGCTCTTCGCCTCCTTTCTCGATATAGAGCATCTCGTGGATCTGCATCCACATGGTCTCGTAGCATTCGAAATGAATGCTGGCGAAGGGCCCAACGGCAAGCCGGCGGTGCTCCTTGAGGGCTGAGATCTCGGTACGGCGCTGCTTGCGCTCGGCGCCATAGACTTCCATCCCCAGGATGTCAGCCCGGATAATCTCACGCATGCTCACGACACCAGGCCGTATGCGCGGGCGAACAGCTCGATGGGATGGAGCGTCGGTTGGTCGGCCAAGGACACCTCGCCCAGCGCCTCGATGCCCTGGCGCAAATGCTCGCCGGCCAGCGGGCACTCGGAAACAAGATGCGCCTTTTCGCCCCTGACCGCCTTGCGCGCCGCCGGTTTACCCACCTTCAAGGCGACCTCAAAGAACTCCTTTTTTACGCCCCATGCGCCGCCGTGGCCCGAGCAACGCTCGATGATCTCAAGGTCTGCCTCAGGGATGAGCTTGAGCATCTCCACCGCCTTGGAGCCCATGTTCTGGGCCCGAGCGTGGCAGGCGAGGTGTACAGCGATGCCACCGTCGAGGGGCTCGAGGCCGTCGGCCAGGCCCTCCGTCTTGGCAATGTCGACAACATATTCGGTGATGTCGGTGGCGTGCGCAGCGAGCCGCTTGATCGCCGGATCATCCGGCAAGATCAGAGGCCATTCGAGCTTGAGCATCAGCGCGCAACTCGGCACGGACACAACGATATCGTAGCCCTTGTCGAGCCAGTCACCCAGAGCCGTCGCGGTCTTTTTCGCTTTCCCCGCAACCGAGGCGAAGTCGCCCTGCTCGAGTTGGGGCATGCCGCAGCAGCCAGGATAGGCGACGACGGTTTCGACGCCGTTATAGGCCAGCACGGCACGCGCCGCCTCGCCGATCTCGGGGTTGTTGTAGTTGACGAAGCAGGTAGCAAAGATCGCCACCTTGCGTCCTGCCGCGGGCGCCTCGGCATTCACCGCCGGTACCCGCCTGGCACGCATGGTGAAGGTCTTGCCTTGGTAGCGTGGCAGGGAGGCGTCTCTGTGGATACCGGCAACGGCCTGCATGACGGGTCGAGTCAGGCGGTTGCGGCGGTCGCTAGCCCAGTTGGCGACGAACGCCACGGGACGTACCAGCTTACCGTTACGGTCCGTCTTAGCCAGAGCCTTGTCGGCCCAGCCGAGCCTGCCCGCAGCAAGCTCCGTCGAGCGAGCCCGCAGGATCAGATGGGGAAAGTCGAGGGCAAACTCATGCGGCGGCACATAGGGGCAAGTCGCCACGAAGCACATGTCACACAGGGTACAGGCATCGATGACTGGCTTGAAATCGGCGGAGTCGACGCTGTCCAGTTCGCCCGTATCCGACTCGTCCACAAGGTCGAACAACCTCGGAAAACTGTCGCAGAGATTGAAGCAGCGCCGGCAGCCATGGCAAATATCGAAGACGCGACGCAACTCCACGTCGAGCGCCTCGGCATCGTGGAATGTGGGGTCAGAGTAGTCAATCGGATGGCGCGCGGGCGCCTTCAGGCCGCCCTCCATAGCTGCCGGTGCCGCTTGTCGGCTCAGTCGAGATTGTCGAGCGCTCGCTGGAAACGCCCGGCGTGGGATTTTTCGGCCTTACCCAGCGTCTCGAACCAGTCGGCAATCTCGTCGAAGCCCTCCTCGCGCGCAGTGCTGGCCATACCCGGATACATGTCAGTGTATTCGTGGGTCTCGCCGGTGACCGCCGCCTCAAGGTTGTTGGCGGTACTGCCGATCGGCTTGCCGGTTGCCGGATCACCGGTCTCCGCCAGGAACTCGAGATGGCCAAGCGCATGGCCCGTCTCCCCCTCAGCAGTCGAACGGAACACGGTGGCGACATCGTTGTAACCTTCGACGTCGGCCTTCTGGGCGAAATAAAGATAGCGGCGATTGGCCTGGGATTCGCCGGCAAATGCGGCCTTCAAATTGTCTTCTGTCTTGGTCCCGGCAAGCGACATGGTGTCCTCCTCAACGGATTGGGATATGGGCCAGCGCTACCTACGACGGCCGCGACGGCCGGGTTATGCGCCCCGGTGTCTATCGTGTCAATCAATTAGAATTATTCTAATCTTTGGTAGTTTTGCCGGGCCTGCTACGCGAGCGCACGCGCACCACTACATCGACGCGGCAGATTTCCCGGCCTTCTGGCGCATCGGGGAAGGCGTTAAGCACCATAGCTTCGGCCGGAATATCGCTTAGCGAGCCGGTATCTTCATCGTAGAAGTGATGATGCTCGCTGGTGTTGGTATCGAAGTAGGAGCGCCCCGATTCGATAACCAATTCGCGCAGCAACCCCGCATCGTTAAACTGGTGCAGGGTGTTATAAATGGTCGCGAGAGAGACATCGACCCCAGCGATGCGGGCATCGTCGTGCAGTTGCTCGGCACTGAAATGCCGCGGGCCGCGGGCCAGCATTAGCCGCGCCAAGGCTTGGCGCTGCCGCGTCGGGCGCAACCCGACCGACCGTAAAAGCGTTGCCGCCTGACCCATATCCATCGTCATCGTCACCTGCGCTCATGCATGGAGCCGTTCGCCCTCACAGTAGGGCGCGCGAGAAAAAACTTCAATCACGGCCATCAGTCACCCGATAGAATGCGCTCGATCAGTTGCGCCACCGTGGGCGTGAAACCATTGGAATAGAACGGGTCATCCGCGAAGCGATAGGCGCCATGCCCGGCAAACAACAGGTGGCTATCGACATCGCCGTCATGGGCGATCGCCTGCAAGGTTTTCTGAATGCAGAAGCTGCGCGGATCGGCTTTGCGCCCCGTGGAGTTACGGCCGTTTTGCGACCAGTTGCTGAAATTGCAGCTGCTAAGGCAGCCCATGCAATCAACCTGGTCGGTGCGAATCTCCGTCGCCTTCTCAAGTGAAACATAGATCAGCGTGCTGTCGGGCGTGCGCAGGGCTTCGCTAAAACCCTCATTCACCCAGGCTCTGGTGCAAACGGCGTCGGGTTTGGTCAGGTACACCGCACGCTTGCGCGGTCCGGTGCCGAACTCGACCTTGTGCTCGCCGACCGGCTCCGTGGTGTAGGCAATCTGGCGCTCGGAGCGTTCCGCCAGCTCATCCAGAAAGCTGTTATTGACGGCAGACGACCAGAAGCCGGTGGGGCTGAAACGATTGAGCGTCACCGAGCCCGGCTCAAGGGTGCGCAGGCGCCCCTTCCACTGCTCCGAAATCGGGCTCTCGACAGTCAGCAACGGCCTGGAGCCGTATTGAAAAGCAATCGGGCCGAGCTCCGGATTGTCGATCCAGTCCTCCCAATCGCGCAGGTACCAGACACCGCCGGCCATAAAAATCGGCGTGGTGTCGAGACCGAAGTCCCGCATCGTATCACGCAAGGCGCGCACCCGAGGATAGGGATCCTGGGGCTTGAGCGGATCCTCGCTGTTGGACAGCCCGTTATGGCCGCCGGCAAGCCAGGGGTCCTCGTAGACCATGCCGCCGAGCCCTTCGGCGTATTTGTGGTATGCGCGCTTCCACAACGCTCGGAAAGCCCGTGCCGAGGAGACGATGGGATAGTAGTAGACCCCGTAACGGGTTGCGATCTCGGCAATTCGGTAGGGCATGCCGGCACCACAGGTCACGCCATGGACGAGCCCCTTGGTGCCTTCGAGAATGCCTTCGAGAACGCGCTCAGAGCCCCCCATCTCCCAAAGCACGTTGACATGCAACCGCCCGCTGCCATTGGAGACCTCATGCGCGGCACGCGCCTGCTCAATGCCGCCGCGAATGCCGTTCGCTACCAACTCCTCGTGGCGCGCCTTGCGCGTGCGGCCATGATAGACGACCGGAATGATGTTGCCGTCTTCGTCGGTACTATCCGCATTGACGCCGGAAAAGGTGCCAACACCGCCGGCCGCAGCCCAGGCGCCCGAGCTGGCCCCGTTGGTGACGGCAACGCCTTTGCCGCCCTCGACAAGCGGCAGCACTTCCTTGCCTGAGAGCAGAATGGGGTTGAGCGCTTTCAATGGACACCTTATTGCGGCCCAAAAAGTCGGCGGCGCCAGCGTGGCGCCGTCCCGTCAGGCGGTTATATGGTGCATCAGCGCAAAAAAACCAGCCCCTGGCTCGCGTCAATTTCCTCGCTAGAATGCGCCATCCGCCGGCAGAAGGACATGCGGCAACGATGGTAGAGCTAACACAGAGGCTGATCGAGAGCCTATGCGAGGATCCTTCGAACTCGCGCGAGCGCTTGTTGCACGTGGGTGGCATACTGTTCTCCGACTCCGGACTAGATGCGGTCTCGACGCGCGAGCTAAGCAAGGCGGCGGGCGCCAACCTGTCCGCCATCGGCTATTATTTCGGTGGTAAGGAAGGCCTCTACAGGGCCGCCGTCGAACACACTGTCAGCAGCATCCAAACCCTGTTTAGCAGCGCGGACGCCCGCCTGCAGAACAATCTGGCAAAGGCCAACGACGACCGCACCGCGCTGGCGCAGGCTACCGCGGCCTATGTGCGTGCCTTGCTCGGCGGTCTGTTGGGCCTGGGGCCGCAGAATTGGACGTGGTGCCTGATCATGCGCGAGATCGACCACCCGACCGCCGCCTTCGAGGCCCTATACCAGGGCATCTTCAAGCCACTGAACCAGAGCTTCGGCAGCCTCGTTGTCGCCACCAGCGGCCGTAGCCCCGGCGACGCCGAGACCGTCATTCTGGCCAATGCGCTAATCGGCGAATGCCTGATCTTTCACCGCAACAGACCGGTCATCCTGCGCAATTTTAACTGGGACGAATATACGCCGGAGCGCATCGCCCAGATCGCCGATGTGGTGGTCGACGGCATCCTAGACGCCCTCGACCTGCCACACGTTGTCACTACGGCCGGCTAGACCTTAACCTAACTTAGCTCGCTGCCTCGCTCTCCTCACCGGCGTCTTCGGCCACAGCCTTGATGCTGAGGCGTACCTTGCCACGGTCGTCGACTGCCAGCACCTTGACCTTCACCTTGTCGCCCTCTTTGACCACGTCAGTCACCGACTTGACCCGGTGCGGCGCCAGCTCACTGATATGCACCAACCCGTCGCGGGTTCCGATGAAGTTTACAAAGGCGCCGAAGTCGACAACTTTAACCACCGTGCCGTCGTAAATCTCACCAATCTCCGGTTCGGCGACGATGTCGCGGATCCACTTGAGCGCTTCGTCGCTGGCCTCGGACGAGACGGCGGCAACCTTGATAGTGCCGTCGTCCTCAATATCGATCTTGGTGCCGGTGGTCTCGGTGATCTCGCGGATCACCTTACCGCCGGTGCCGATGACCTCGCGGATCTTGTCCTTAGGGATGTTGATGGTAGTGATGCGGGGTGCGTTGCCGCTAACCTCTTCACGCGAGCTTGCCAGCGCGCGCGTCATCTCTCCCAGAATGTGCAGTCGCCCGTCACGAGCCTGGTTGAGCGCAACCCGCATGATGTCGCCCGTGATGCCCGTAATCTTGATGTCCATCTGCAAGGAGGTGACGCCCTGCTCGGTGCCAGCGACCTTAAAGTCCATATCGCCGAGATGGTCCTCGTCGCCAAGGATGTCCGACAGCACCACGTAGTCCTCACCTTCCTTGATCAGGCCCATGGCGATCCCGGCCGTTGGTCGCCCGAGCGGCACACCCGCATCCATCAGTGACAACGAGGCGCCACAGACCGTCGCCATCGACGATGAGCCGTTGGATTCGGTGATCTCGGAGACCACGCGTACTGTATAGGGAAAATTGTCCTTAGCCGGCATGACGGGCCGGATGGCACGCCAGGCGAGCTTGCCGTGGCCTATTTCGCGTCGCCCGGGTGAACGTAAGAAACTTGCCTCTCCAACAGAATAGGGTGGAAAATTATAGTGTAGCATAAAATGCTCACGATATTCTCCGTCGAGTGCATCGATGATTTGCTCGTCCTGGCCGGTGCCGAGCGTCGTCACCACCAGCGCCTGGGTCTCGCCGCGCGTAAACAACGCCGAACCATGAGCCAGCGGCAGCACGCCGACCTCAGCCTTGATCGGGCGCACCGTCTCCGTGTCACGGCCATCGATGCGGATACCAGTCTTGAGCACTGCGCTCCGCACGATGTCCTTCTCAAGCGACTTCAGGAGACCGCCAACGGCACTCGCATCAACGCTGTCATCGTCGGCGAACACGGAGTGGGTAGTCTGGCGGACGGTATCGACCGCCTCCACCCGCTTCTGCTTCTGGACCTCGGCATAGGCCGCTTCGAAACCAGACCGCGCCAGTTCATCAACGCGCGACGGCAGTTCACCGAAATCTGGCTCCACGGGGACATCCCAGGGCTCCTTGGAGCAAGCCTCGGCAAGCTCAATGATGGCGTTAATGACAGGCTGAATTTGCTCATGGCCGAAATTAACGGCGCCGAGCATGATCTCCTCCGACAGCTCCTTGGCTTCAGATTCGACCATCAATACGCCGGAGGCCGTGCCAGCAACCACCAGATCGAGGCTACTGTTCTCCAGCGCATCCGTGCCCGGATTAAGCACGTGCTTGCCATCGATATAGCCAACCCGGGCACCGCCGATAGGGCCGAGGAAGGGTATGCCGGAAATTGTTAGCGCCGCAGAGGCGCCAACCATGGAGACAATATCAGGGTCGCTTTCGAGATCGTGAGAGAGCACGGTACAAATGACCTGTGTCTCATTGCGGAAGCCGCTGGCAAAAAGCGGTCTGATCGGCCTGTCGATGAGACGCGAAGTGAGGGTCTCCTTCTCGTTCGGGCGCCCTTCACGCTTGAAAAAACCGCCGGGAATCTTGCCCGCCGCAAATGTCTTTTCTTGATAGTTGACGGTCAAGGGAAAGAAATCGATGCCGACACGCGGCACCTTCTGGGCAACGGCGGTGCAGAGCACCGTGGTCTCACCATAGGTGACGAGCACCGCGCCGTCGGCCTGCCGAGCGATGCGCCCGGTCTCCAAAATCAGGGGACGTCCGCCCCAGGTGAGTTCCTTGCGATGGATATCGAACATCTAACCTCTTCCTAACCTACGTTCCGGCGGCGCCTTTCGGCCGCCGACAAACAAAAAGCCCGGCCGGGAGGGCCGGGCGGCTGGCGATCACGCGTTGCGCTTGCTGCAACTCAACGGCGCAGCCCCAAGCGCTCGATCAACGCCTTATAGCGACCGGCATCCCTGTCCTTGAGATAGTCGAGCAGCCGGCGGCGCTTGCTCACCATCTTGAGCAGACCCCGCCTGGAATGCCTGTCCTTAGCATGGGCCTTGAAGTGCTCTGTTAAGTTGGTAATGCGTTCGGTCAGAAGTGCCACCTGCACTTCGGGCGAGCCCGTGTCATCCGCCTTGGTGGCGAACTCACCGACCAGTTCCTGCTTACGCACAACTGTTATCGACATGATTTCGAAACTCTCCCGTCCACAGTGCAGGCGTCAAACAAGCAGAAACCTCAAAAATTGAAGACACGCAGCGGCTTCAAAACGCCAGCGCCCAACTCAACCAAGGCCACGGGTCTGTCCATCAGACACGTCCAAAGCGTACCCTCGGCCAGATCCGAGCCGTCCAGGCCAATCGCCGGCCGTACCAGCGGCACCGCCTGCCCCACCTTGAGGCGCAGCGCTTGATCCGCATTGACCGGCATACCCGGAATTCCGACAAGCCCACGCGCCACCGGCAACAGAGACTGTTGGGCGGCGCCACTATCGTCGAGCGCCTCCAATTCGGCAAGCGAAATCGCGTCGTTTAAGGTGAATGAGCCGACTCGCGTGCGGCAAAGCGCCGTCACATGGCCGCATATGCCGAGCGCATGGGCCAGATCACGCACCAAAGCGCGCACATAGGTACCTTTGCCGCAATCCATTTCGAAGGTCGCGTGGTCTTCGTCTTCAATCGACAACAGGGCCAGCCGCTCGATTCGCACGGTGCGCGGCGCCAGCTTGACGGCGCGGCCGCCCCGGGCCAGGTCGTACGCGCGTTTCCCGTCAACCTTAACGGCACTGAATTTTGGCGGCACCTGGGCGATATCACCGAGGAAGTCGTCGAGTGCTGCTTCAATCTCGCCCTTAGTGGGCCGCACGTCGCTGGTTTCGGTGACCTCCCCCTCAACATCGTCCGTGGCGCGGCTAACACCCCAGCGCACGCGGAAGCGATAGCTCTTGCGACTGTCCATGAGATAGCGGGTGGTCTTGGTCGCCTCGCCGAAAGCGAGCGGCAGAACGCCCGTAGCAAGCGGGTCCAGGGTGCCACCATGGCCAGCCTTGGCCGCATCCAACAGCCTGCGGGCGCGACCGACCGCTGCGGTCGAGGTCACCCCCGACGGTTTGTCGAGAATCAGCCAACCGTGTACCGCATGGCCCTTACGGCGACGGCCGCCTTTGCCTCTCCCCCCCGGTTCAGCGTTTATCGTCATCCGCCAGCGAGCCGTCGATTACCGCGTCGATACGCGCTGCACGGTCAAAACTGGTTTCCGCGATAAAGCTCAGCCGCGGCGAATATTTGAGCTTCATCAGGCGCGCCACCTGGGAGCCGAGATAGGGCGCGGCGCGGCCGAGCCCTTCAAGCACTGTCTCCACATCCTCGGCACCCAACGGCAGCACGTAGACCGTGGCTTTGCGCATGTCGAGACTGACCTGGACCTCGGTGACCGTTATTGACACGTCTACCAGGGCCGGGTCGCGCAGCTCGCGCCGGCCCAGCAACTCGGCCAGGGCGTGGCGCAGGGATTCCCCAACCCGAAGCTGACGTTGGCTGGGCCCGCGTCCTTTTCCACGCTTGCGCGCCATCGCCGCCTGGGCCTCACGCCTGCAACTCGCGCGCGACCCGCTGGATATCGAAAACCTCTATGACGTCGTCTTGCTTGATGTCCTGATAATTCTCGAAACCCAGGCCGCACTCGAGGCCTTCTTTGACTTCTCTCACCTCGTCCTTGTGGCGCTTTAGACTCGACAGGGCGCCGGTATGAATGACGACATTGTCGCGCAGGATACGCACGTGAGCGCCGCGCCGCACGGTCCCTTCAGTCACCTCACAACCCGCCACCTTGCCGACCTTGGTGATGCTGAAAACCTCCTTGATGCGGGCATAGCCCAGCAATTCCTCGCGCTCGACAGGCGCCAGCATGCCTGACAGCATGCCGCGCACATCGTCCAGCAACTCATAGATCACCGAGTAGTAGCGGATATCGACGCCATCGCGCTTGGCCATAGCGCGTGCTGACGGATCGGCGCGCACGTTGAAGCCGAATATCACTGCATTCGACGCCGCCGCCAAGGTGACGTCGGAGCGGTTGATGCCACCGACGCCCGAGAGCAGGGTGCGGGAGGAGACCTCTTCCTCATTCTTGGTTAGGTTGGCAAGACTGGCTAGAATAGCCTCCATCGAGCCATGCACGTCAGCCTTGATGACTAGCGGCAGCTCCTTGACCTCGCCTTGGGCGATTTGCGACAGCATCTGCTCCACCGAGCCGCGCGCACCGGCCATCGCAGTTTGCTCGCGCCGTTGGCCCTGGCGATATTCGGTCACCTCGCGAGCGCGCGCCTCGTCCGGCACCACCACCATCTCGTCGCCAGCCTGCGGCGTGTCGCTAAGACCGAGCACCTCAACCGGCTCCGAGGGGCCGGCCGCCTCAGTATTTTTGCCGCGGTCGTCGATCAAAGCCCGCACCCGGCCCCATTCGCTCCCCGCCACGACGATGTCGCCGATGCGCAAGGTGCCGCGCTGAACGAGCAGCGTCGCAACGACGCCACGGCCACTCTCGCGCCGCGCCTCGATAACCACACCTTCAGCCGGCCGATCGGGATTAGCCGCCAGTTCGAGAATTTCCGCCTGCAGCAGAATGGCTTCCTCCAGCTTGTCTAGGTTATCGCGCTTGAGCGCCGAGACCGGCACGGTCTGCACGTCGCCGCCGACCTCCTCGACGACGACATTGTGGTGCAACAACTCGTTGCGCACCTTGTCCGGATCGGCATCGGGGAGGTCCATCTTGTTGATGGCGACGATCATCGGCACCTCGGCCGCCTGGGTATGCTGGATAGCCTCGGCCGTCTGCGGCATGACGCCATCGTCGGCTGCCACCACTAAAACCACGATGTCGGTACTGCTGGCACCGCGCTGGCGCATCTGCGTGAAGGCCGCATGGCCCGGGGTATCGAGGAAAGTGATATTGGCTCCGGACGCCATATCAACCTGGTAGGCAGCAATATGCTGGGTGATGCCGCCGGCCTCGCCACCCGCCACATCGGTAGCACGCAAAGCATCCAGGAGCGACGTCTTGCCATGATCGACATGGCCCATGACTGTCACCACGGGCGCACGCGGCTGCATCTGCTCGGCAATATCCTCCGGCCCGGTCAGACCGACCTCGACATCAGCCTCGCTGACGCGCTTGATACGATGGCCGAACTCGGCGACTACAAGCTCCGCCGTATCGGCATCGATAACCTGATTGACGGTCGCCATCACGTCCATCTTCATGAGGGTCTTGACTACTTCGCCCCCACGCACGGCCATACGATTGCCGAGCTCCTGGACGGTAATCGCTTCGGGAACAACAACTTCGCGCACGACTTTTCTTACCTCACCTGTCTGCCTACCTGCGACCGCACGCTTCTCGCGCTCACGTGCCCGACGCACCGAGGCCAGGCTGCGTTGGCGTTCCTCGTCGCTGAGTGCCTGCACCACAGTGAGCTTGCCGGTGCGCCGGCGCTGATCGCGGCGCTCTATTGATAGACGATGACCGTGGCCTTTGCGGCGGCGCTGCTGCGCCGCGGTATTCTCCTCTGCCTCGGCTTCCTTACGCCGCACGGGCACCTTAGTCTTGGGTGAGGGCTTTTCAGCCTTCGGCGATGCGGCGTTCTTGGCTGCGGCACCCCGTTGCTTTGCAGCGGCCTGGCGAGCCGCCTCGGTCGCCTTGCGCTCAGCCTCAGCAGCATGCTCCTCGGCCTCGCGCCGCGCAACCTCTTCCGCCGCGAGCCGTTTACGCTCTTCCTCCTCTGCCTGCCCCTGGCGTAGGCGTGCAGCATCCACCTCGTCTTCTCGAGCCGTTTGGAGCGCACGTGCACGCGCCGCCCGCTCCTCACCGGTGAGGTGGCTCGGTACTACCTCAGACGCTGACACTTCCTTCTGAACGGGCGTCTCAACCTGGGCCTCAGCCGCCAAGGTCACCTCGGACATCTTGCCCGATTCCACGCGTTTGAAGGTGCGCTTCTTCTTAACTTCGACCTGGACGGTCTTGCTCCGACCATGGGAGAAGCTCTGGCGAACCTGACCACCCTCCACGGTCTTGCGCAACTCTAGCTTGCCCGGTCGCGAAAGGCCGAGGGTCTTCTTCTCGCCGCTATCCTTTTTCTCGCTCATCTTCGCCCTTCGGCCTCCTTCAGATATGCTTCGTGGCACCAGCCTCTGCCGCGCCGTCACGAAAACCTGCCAGCCTTCGTATCTCGTCCAGGAACAAATCACTCAGGCGCCCGCGCAGCAAAGCGACATGCACTGCATCCTCACGGCCGAGCGCAGACCCGAGCTCTTCCCGGTCCAATAAGCGCACCAGCATCGGCGCCGGCACAGCCACCATAACGAGGCGCGCGATCTTGGCCGCGCCGTCCTCGGCAGCATCGCGCGCTTCGGCTATCACACGTGCTTCGCGCGCCACAAGACAAGCCCGTACCTTTTGCATGCCGGCCACCGCCAAGCCAGCGCGGCGCGCCAAACCCAGCAGATCGCAGCAACGCCGCGCCAACAAAGCCTCAACGTGATCGCCCACGTCTGTCGCGGCACGCCCGAGGTGCGAGAACTGCCCCTTGGCAACCGCGCGCTCGACCAGCGTCCTCTCGGCTCCTACCCAGACACCACGGCCGGGCAAATTCGCTTTGATATCAGGAACGACAGCACCATCCGGCGCAGCAACGAAACGGATTAACCGCCGTTTATCGAGACTCCGGCCGCTGACCACGCAGCGACGCGCAGCCTCTCTCTCAACGACCGCTGCCAATGCCGTCGCCACCACCGCTCTCCGATCCCGCTCACTCGCCAGACGCCGCGGACGACGCCTCTTCAGCTTGCGCAGTCTCATCCTGGCCAGCAGGCTCATCCGGGAACCAGTGGGCGCGCGCACTCATGATTACCTCACCAGCCACCACTTCATCTATGGCGCCTTCGCCGACAATCTCTCTCAGTTCGTCGCTTGCCAGATCACCCAGGTCATCGAGGGTCTTGATCCCCGCCTCACCAAGCGCCACGAGCATGGCCGGGTTCAGCCCCTCGACGGCCGCCACCCCATCGGCTACTCCGAGTTCCTGACGCTTGTTGCTGAGGTCCGCGTCGCGGCGCTCGAGATAATCGCGGGCCCGCGCACGCAGCTCCTCGATCATATCCTGCTCAAAACCATCGATCTCCGCCAGCTCCTCAATCGGCATGAAGGCTACAGCCTCGGCCGACGAGAAGCCTTCGGTAATCAGTAGGTGGGCAATCACCTCGTCGACGTTCAGGGCTTCCATGAAGAGGGTTGAGGCAGCCCGCATCTCCTCGGTGCGGCGCTCGGATTCTTGTGCCTCTGTCATGATATCGATATCCCAGCCGGTAAGCTGCGAAGCCAACCGCACATTCTGGCCGCGGCGGCCGATGGCGAGGCTAAGCTGATCGTCTGGCACTACGACCTCAATGCGCTGATTGTCCTCGTCGAGGACAACTTTGGTGACCTCGGCTGGCGCCAAGGCGTTGACGATAAACGTGGCCGCATCTGGATTCCACTGGATGATATCGATCTTCTCGCCCTGCAGCTCGTTCACCACGGCCTGCACGCGGCTGCCGCGCATGCCGACGCATGCGCCGATCGGATCGATGCTAGAATCGTTCGAGATGACAGCGATCTTGGCGCGGCTACCGGGATCACGGGCCACGGACTTGATCTCAATGATGCCGTCGTAAATCTCCGGCACCTCTTGGCTGAATAGGCTTGCCATGAACTCAGGCCGTGCCCGCGACACGAAAATCTGCGGGCCGCGCTGCTCCTGGCGCACATCGTAGATGAAGGCGCGCATGCGGTCGCCGTTGCGGAAGTTCTCCCGTGGCAGAGATTCGTCGCGGCGCATGATCGCCTCGGCGCGGCCGAGCTCCGTGACGACGTTGCCATATTCGACGCGCTTGACGACGCCGTTCACGATCTCACCCACGCGATCCTTGTATTCCTCGAACTGGCGCTCACGCTCAGCGTCGCGCACACGCTGCACGATGACCTGCTTGGCCGCCTGAGCCGCGACGCGACCAAGGTCAATCGGCGGCAGGGGCTCGATCAGAAAATCCCCGAGGCCGAGCGCCGGATCGTAAGCCTGGGCGTCGGCCAGCAGCATCTGAGTCACGTCGTCTTCGATCTCCTCGACCACCTCGCGCCGCCGGGCCAAGCGAATCTCACCACTGCGCCGATCGATCTCGGCGGCGATGTCGAGTTCCTGGCCGTACTTACGCCGGGCCGCGGTCTGGATTGCCTGCTCCATCGCTTCGACAACGATCTCGCGATCGATAGTCTTGTCACGTGCAACCGCGTCCGCCACATGCAGTAGCTCGGGTCGGGTCAGGCTTGATATCGCTTCGCTCGCCATAATGTCCTATTCGTCCGTCGTCTCTGCCGCGTTCAGACTTGCTTTCACTAGGTCGTCCGTAAGCATCAGCTTAGCATCGCGTATCGCCGTCAACGGCACGTTTGCCTCGCTGCCGTCACGCAGGGCAATGCGCACCGTATCACCATCGAATCCCCTCAACCGACCCCGGAATCGCCGCCGTCCATCTATCAGCAACGCCGTCTCCAGCTTCGCCTCGAAGCCGTTGAAACGCTCATAGTCATCCGGCCCTACCAGCGGCCTGTCGATCCCCGGCGAGCTGATCTCAAGATCATAGGACCCGCCGATTGGATCCTCGACGTCCAGAACCGCAGACAGGGCCCGGCTCAGTGTCGCGCAGTCATCAACGGTCATCGTGCCGTTGGCTTCGCGCTCGGCCATCACCTGCAGGCGCAACTGGCCACCTTCGAAGAGGCGGACTCGCACCAGACTATACCCCATCGCCGCCACAGTTGGCGCGATTAACTTCTCAAGGGCTTCCCTCGTGGCTCGGGCCAAATCGCAAACCCAGAAACAAAAAAGTGGGCGCCTGGCCCACGGTTTCGAAACAGCCTTTCAGACCCGGCATCTTACTCGTATCGCTCCTATATAACGAAAACGCTCTATGCTTCAAGGTTGCCGCGAACGAAGCCGGCGGCAAAACCGCAAATAAACGCAGCGTGATCCCGTCAAAAGCGCCTTCGCCTCGTAGCGCGTCGGCGGCCAATCGTCAGGCCGGCTACGCCAGCCTACTGCACACCAGGCGAAACCGGGATGCGCCAGAAGGCGGGCCATGATCCACTGGCAGTAGCCGTTGTGATCGGTGGCAACTCGCAGCTCGCCACCATCGGCCATGGCACGCGCCAGATCGTCGAGAAACGCCGCCTGCACGATACGCCGTTTGTGGTGCCGCTGTTTGGGCCAGGGATCGGGAAACAGAAGAAAGACCCGAGTCAATGATTCGGCTGGCAAACGCGTTACAAGATCTGCGGCGTGATCCGTAAAAATACGTATGTTTTTAAGATTTTGTGCCTCTATATTTGCAAGCAAACTGGCTATGCCGTTGCGATAGGGCTCACAGCCGATGATGCCCACATCAGGGCGCGCAGCGGCCTGCGCCGCGAGATGCTCGCCGGCGCCAAACCCAATTTCAAGCCACAAAGCGCCACGCGCGGTCTCCGGGAAGAGGAAAAGCGGCGCGCTCAGCTCGCCCTGGTCGGGCAAGGTGAAGTGGAGGCGTGGCAGAAGCGTCTCAAGAAGTCTGCGGCGCCCAGCGCGCAGCCGCGTACCGCCGCGCCGACCGTGCACGATACGATGGCCGCACTTTGGCCTTTCGCCCTGCCGCGTCAAGCCAATGCGGACGCCAGTGAGTTGGCCAAGTCCACGCGCTCCCAGGAAAACCCACCGTCCGGCTCAGGCGCGCGCCCAAAATGGCCGTACGCTGCCGTGCGCGCGTAGATCGGTCGAATGAGCTGCAGATGATCGCGAATACCGCGCGGTGACAAATCCATCTGCTCCTGCAGGGACACGCCCAGGTGCGCCTCGTCGACTTTGCCCGTACCGTGGGTATCGACGTAGACCGACAAGGGCTTGGAGACACCAATGGCATAGGCAAGCTGGATCGTGCATTTGTCGGCCAGCTCAGCGGCCACTACATTCTTGGCCAGATAGCGCGCCGCATAAGCTGCCGAGCGATCGACCTTGCTCGGGTCCTTGCCGGAGAATGCGCCGCCACCGTGGGGTGCCGCGCCACCATAGGTGTCGACGATAATTTTACGACCCGTGACGCCAGTATCACCGTCGGGACCACCAACAACAAATCGCCCGGTGGGATTGACGTAAAACGAGTCTTCGGGGCACATCCAGCCCTCGGGCAGGACATCCATAACATGGGGTCGGACTATCTCGCGCACTGCCGCCTGATCGAGATTTGCCGCATGTTGGGTCGAGACCACGACCGAGGTAGCACCGACCGGCTCGCCATTGACGTAGCGCAAGGTGACCTGGCTTTTCGAGTCCGGCAGCAGACCCGGCTCGACACCAGAATGGCGCACACCGGCAAGCGAGCGCAGAATCTCGTGGCTATAGAAGAGCGGGGCCGGCATCAAGACATCGGTCTCGCGGCAGGCATAACCGAACATGATACCCTGATCGCCGGCGCCAACATCCTTGTTGCCACCGGCATCGACACCCTGAGCAATGTCGGGCGACTGGTTGTGCAAGCGGATATCGACCTTGGCGTCGCGCCAATGAAAGCCGTCCTGCTCGTAACCAATATCGCGCACCGCCGCGCGCGCGATCTCCTCGACCTTCTTAGCGCTCATCTCAGGGCCACGGGTCTCGCCGGCAATTACCATCATATTGGTCGTCGCCAACACCTCGCACGCGACACGCACCTCCGGATCCTGGTCACCCAGATAGGCATCCACAATTGCATCTGACACACGATCACAGAGCTTGTCAGGGTGGCCTTCGGAGACGGATTCGCTGGTGAACAAATGGTCGGCAGTGGCCATTAAACCCCCGTGGCGGATCGCTCCGCATGCAAGACTAATAAAGACAGGCGCCGGGTGCGCCAAGCGCAAGGCGCCTACATATCACCTTGTCTGGCAAACTTCCACGGGCACCACAACCCGCAGAAGCGGATCAGTTCTAGTGCTTGGCTATATGTGTGCGCCAAGTGACTTGACCAAGGCGTAAACCAGACGACGCACGCTGGCATCGCTAATGCTGTGATAGGCGCGAATTAGCTCCAGCGTCTCGCGTTTAGACAGCATATCCCCACCGAGGTTCCCGGGCGTCTTGCCAAGACCCGGCGCAGCGCCGCTAACCTCCAACGGCATGTCGTCAAAGAAGAACGAGACCGGCACGTTCAAGACTTGGCTCAACTGATAAAGCCGACTCGCGCCAACGCGGTTGATACCACGCTCGTATTTCTGGATTTGCTGGAAGGTGAGGTTGATCCCCCCCCCCAATTTCGACTGACTCATACCGAGCAGCGTACGCCGCAACCGAATACGGCCACCAACGTGAATATCCACGGGGTTGGGATTTTGGGCCATTTTCCCTCAATTTCTCAAGGTTCTCACCGCGAACAGAGCTCTATTTTTCCCACTGTGATATTGCCAACACCAAAAGTGCACTTTTGACATTCAATTGTGCCCACTTTTCTTGCATAACCACGTCCGTGACACATCCTATGACACTAAAATGCCTGCCTCACGCCTAAAGCATTTTGACATCAAGCCCCTCGGAAATTGATTCGCAAAAACTAGTGCCGCAACTTACGCACCGAACCTTGAATTTCCAAACTCACACATCAAAAGCAGGGTTGTTTCCACCCTGTCTTTTTATTCGATTCAATACCTATAACATAAGAAAGAAAAGTCCATCGTATTGTCTATTATGCCTCACCTCGCTTTCGTCTAGCCTGCATTAAGACAAACAAACACAAAACCAACAGCGGCCAATCGCGCCAAAAAACATAAAGTGTGTCACCTCTGGCGACGGGTAGCGGGGCATCAATCACGCCCGTCTCTCCCAAGCCCAAACTTGCGACGACACGGCCTAGAGAATCCACCACTCCCGACACGCCGGTGTTCGCAACCCGCACAAGCGGTATGCCCTCCTCGATTGCACGCACCCTTGCCTGCTGAAAATGCTGATAGGGCCCAGTGCTGATGCCATACCAAGCATCGTTAGTCAGATTGAGCAACCAGGCTGGCGGATCATCTTCGCTACGCACATTACCGGGAAAGATCGCCTCGTAACAGATCAGCGGACTCACTGGTGGCAGCCGGCCGAGAAGTAGACTAACGGGCCCCGGCCCGCGAGAGAAATCTGTCTCACCATGGCTGAGCTTAACCAAATCGAAAATATTTCGCAGGGGCATATATTCGCCAAATGGGACCAGGTGAAACTTATCGTAGGTGGCAACAAGGTCACCATGGTCGTCGATGGCATGCAAACTGTTCCAAATCTGCATGTGGTCGCCACTGACTTTCTCACCGCGCACAGCGCCAGTGATCAACAGGCCACCAGGCGCCACTGCCGCTCCCAGGCGCTCACGAATCTTGGGCTCGTCGGCAAGAAAATAAGGTGTCGCCGTTTCGGGCCAGATAACCACGCTCGGCGTCGCACCGGGCGTCGCCGTCAACGTAAGGTGTTGGCGTAGATTGTCGGCTCTGCGCTCGGGCTGCCATTTGTGATATTGTGTGATATTGGCCTGAATCAGACGCAAGCTGATCCCCTCGACGACGGCGCTGTCCGCGTCTGGCAGGCGCACCGTACCCGCGAGCGCTGCCGCTGCCAAGAGTCCACAGCAAAGCACCAGCGGGCGCCAGCCATGCTGCTCCGACACCAGCGCCGCGGGCGTCGCTGCAGCCAACACCGTCAACCAGGACAGGCCATATACGCCAAACACCGCGGCCGTCTGTAGCATAGCAAGGGAATCAACCCAGACATAGCCGAGCAGATTCCAGGCAAAGCCGCCAAGAACGAGATTAGCGCGCAGCCACTCGGCGGCGGTCCAAGAGGTCGCCAGTACCACCGCGGCCAATGCGCCGCGGGCACGCGCCAGATAGGTAGCCAGCAGGGCGATCCCCGGAAACAGCGCGTTGGCCGCGGCTAGCCCTAACACGGCAAACGGCGCCGCAGGCGGCGCGACGCCAGCCACGGAGAAGGCCGTTCCCACCCAATAAAGACCGGCCACGAAATGCCCCAGGCCGAAACTCCAGCCCAACGCGAAAGCGCCTGCTGGTCCACGGCAAGCAGCGAGCATCAGGCTCAAGCCGACAAAGGTGGGCAGCATCAGAGCAGCCATAGCGAAGGGCGGCAATGCCAGGCACGCCACCGACCCCAACAAAGCCGCCGCAAGCCAGCGCTGCCAGAGACCGGCGAGTGCACGGGGCAGCTTTGTTTCCATTCTTCGCGCTACCGCAACACGAGAGCGGTTAGCCTTCGCCGCCACCCGGCTCCTGCTCAGCCATGTCGGCGTGGCGAATGCGCACCTTGCGGACGCGGCGCGGATCCGCATCGAGTACGTCGATAGCCAGGCCTGCAGGATGGGCCACGACCTCTCCGACCGCCGGCACCCGCCCAGCCAGATCAAAGACGAGCCCACCGACTGTTTCGATATCCTCGTCGCGATCAGCCGGCAGAAGATCGATGCCGAGCTTCAACTCAATTTCTAATATCAGCGCCCGCGCATCGGCCTCCAAGCTGCCATCCGCGGTGATCGCAACCAGCGGCAAAGCGGCCGTGTCGTGCTCATCTTCGATCTCGCCGACAATCTCCTCCATCAGATCCTCGATGGTCACCAGGCCGTCGATGCCCCCATGCTCGTCGACCACCATAGCCAGATGTACCTTGTCGGCGCGCATCTCACGCAGCATTTCCTGCACCGGCATGGACGGCGGAACGAAAGGCAGGCGCCTGATCACGTCAGCCAGCCGAAAAGGCTCATCCACCGACCAATAGGTCAGTAGATCCTGCACATGTACCATACCGATGACATCATCAAGGCTGTTGCGATAGACCGGCAGACGCGAATGCCCAACCCGCGACATCAGTTTAACCACTTCGGCCAGGGAGGCACCCTCGGGCACGGCGATAATGTCGGCACGCGGCACCATGACGTCCTCGACCCGCGACTCGCCGAACTTGAGCAGGTTGAGCAGCATCACGCGCTCTTCCTCGTCGAGAGCGGTGTCGTCGTCGCGCTCGGCGATCAGCGTCTCCACCGACTGGCGCAGACTGTCAGCCTGACTGCCGATACCCGTCAAAGAGCCGAGCCAGCCAGCCAACACACCGAGCAGCGTACGCTCGCCCGCCGATCCGGGCTCGTCCTGCCTGTCACTGCTCATTTCACACCCACGCGCTCGGCGGCGTATGGATCGGCGATGCCGAGCGTCGCCAATACGCGAACCTCCATCGCTTCCATGTGCCGGGCCTCGTCATCGTCTTGATGGCCAAAACCGAGTAAATGCAGGGTGCCATGCACTGCCAGGTGGGAGAGATGCGCAGCCAGAGCCTTGCCCCTTGTACGGGCCTCCTCAGCAGTCGTCTCGCGCGCCAGGATGACGTCGCCGAGCAGACCCGGCGCACCGGCCGCAAAGGCGAGCACATTGGTCGGACCCTCGAGATGGCGAAATCGGCTATTGAGGGACGCAACATGGGCGTTATCGGACAACACGATACAGAGGTCGCCACCCTCGCACCCGGCAGTCTCCAAGGCCGCGGCCGCGGCAAGCCGGCAAATACTCTCGGCCTCGACACCCCAGGCAGGATCCTCTAGCACCACCGCTATATCGACGGGATAGTTATCGTCGCCGGTCATGGCTCCTTTACCTCGCGCTCGCGCACCTCATAGGCGCGGACGAGCGCCGTTACCAGACGGTGGCGCACTACATCGGCATGGGAAAAGCGAACCACCGATACACCTTCGACCTCGCCCACCACCGCCAAGGCCTCGCTGAGGCCAGGCCGCGTGCCTGTGGGCAGGTCCACCTGCGACAGGTCGCCCGTGACCGCCATGCGCGAATTCTCACCGAGACGAGTGAGAAACATCTTCATCTGCACGGGTGAAGTGTTCTGAGCCTCGTCGAGGATGACATAGGCGTTCGACAGCGTGCGCCCGCGCATGAAGGCAAGTGGCGCAATCTCGATAACGCCGCTTTGCAGGCGGTCCATGACGCGGTCAGACGGCATCATATCGTAGAGCGCGTCATACATAGGCCGCAGATAGGGATCGACCTTCTCGCGTAAATCGCCCGGCAAAAAGCCGAGCCGCTCACCCGCCTCGACGGCGGGACGCGAGAGGATGATGCGGTCAACTTGGCCATGGGTCAGCATGGCCACGGCAACAGCCACGGCAAGGTAGGTCTTACCGGTTCCCGCCGGGCCGATGCCGAAGACAAGTTCGCTTTCCTGCAGCGCACGCATATAGGTCACCTGGGCCGGTGAGCGCGGTATGATACGCCGCCGCTGGGTGGTGATGACCGTATCGTCGGCGACCAGGCGGGCGACACCGTCGCCATTGCCCGCGGGCTCGTCGGCAACGACCATGCGCAAGGCGGCATCGACATCTTGAGCGGTTACCGGAAGGCCTTTCTCGAGCACGTCGTACAGGCCGAGCATGGCCCGCTTGGCCTTTTCCGTGGCTTCGGGACGGCCGGTGATAGCAAGCTGGTTGCCGCGGCTGGCCAAAGAAACCCCGAGAGCCTGCTCGATCCGCGCCAGATAGCGATCGTGCTCGCCATAAAGTGCGCCCAGCAGGGCATTGTTGGCAAAGCTCAGATACAACGGCGCGGCATCATCGCCGTGCGGTTTCGGCGCCCGGCTCATGCGTCAGCCTCGGCCACGGCCAGCTCGCCGGCCAGGCTATTGGGGCCGGCGGCAGCAATGCGAGCAGAAACCTCATCACCGATGCGCGCTGTCGCCGCTTCGATATGAACCGGCTGTAAATAGGGCGAGCGGCCGAGCAACTGCCCGGCATGGCGGCCCGGCTTTTCTAACAGCACCGGCAACACGCGCCCTACGCAGGTGTTCGCGAATTCGCGCCGCTGTGCTTCGAGGCGAGCCTGCAGTACCGTCAACCGCTCAGCCTTTTCCGCCTCTCGGACCGGGTCCAGCCCGCTTGCCGCGGGCGTACCCGGGCGCGGGCTGTATTTGAACGAGAACGCGCTAGCGAAGCCGATTTCGTCAACCAGCGCCATGGTAGCGGCGAAGTCCGCCGCAGTCTCGCCGGGGAAGCCGACGATGAAGTCAGACGACAAAGCAAGGTCGGAACGTGTCGCGCGCAGACGCTCGACCAGGCGGCGATAGTCATCTGCCGTATGTTGGCGGTTCATGGCCTTCAACACGCGGTCGGAGCCAGTTTGCACTGGCAGATGCAGATAGGGCATCAAAACCTCGACCTCGCCGTGGGCGGCAATCAGACCATCGTCCATGTCGCTTGGATGGGACGTGGTGTAGCGCAGCCGCGCCAGACCCGGCAGCTTCGCCAAACGTCGGATCAGGCGCGCCAACGACCAGCCGTCGCCATGATAGGCGTTGACGTTCTGACCCAGCAATGTGATCTCCCGCGCACCCTGGGCAAGCAATTGCTCGGCTTCCGCGACGATCTGGTCGACCGGACGCGACTCCTCGACACCTCGCGTATAGGGCACAACGCAGAAGGTGCAGAACTTGTCGCAGCCCTCTTGCACGGACAGGAAAGCACTTACGGACGCAGCACCAGAGCGAGCTGGCAGGGCATCAAACTTGGGAATAGGAGGAAACTCGATGTCGAGCACCGGCACACCACTGACCCGGCTGGCGCGCGCGATCATCTCCGGCAGACGGTGATAGGTCTGCGGCCCCAGCACGATGTCGATGAAAGGCGCGCGGCGTAGCATTTCCTCGCCCTCGGCCTGGGCCACACAGCCCGCCACGGCTAAGATCATACGCTTTCCACCTGCGGCCCGCACCTCACGCAGCCGGCGCAGCCGCCCAAGCTCCGAATAGACTTTCTCGCTGGCCTTGTCGCGAATGTGACAGGTATTGAGGATGATCATGTCCGCGTCATCTGGTGCCGCCGCCATGCGGTAGCCGAGCGGCGCCAATAACTCGGCCATGCGCTCCGAGTCGTAGACATTCATCTGACAGCCATAGGTCCGGATGAAAAGAGTCTTGGGCTCAGCGGCAGGCATCGGTTGCTCGCCGTACTCCTGCCGTGCGCCGCGTCTCTCAAGGTGCTGCACAATCAGCTCGTCACCGCCCTCGACAACAGCCTCCAGCCCTGGATTCGCGCGTTCCTTTGCATGGCTTGCAACTTTAGAGCATGTTGGCGCCGCGGGGAACCAGTTGCTGCCATAGCCAGGCCCTATCTCGCCTAGCCGATGGCGACATCGCTACGGCGTCCCGACAGCAAAGCCGACACGCCGCCAGTTACCAAGCGCTCACAACGCTTGGCCAAGATCTTGCGCGAATCGCCATCGCCGAGCATGAGCGGCGGATGAAAGCAGACTTCCACGGTGGCCGGACCGCAGCAGAGCAGGTCCCAGAGATGGCTAGCCAGGCCCATGTCGCCATACCAGGCGAGATAGGGCCGCTCGCGCCGGCTCATGGGTAGATGGTTGTAAGCCGTATAGGCTACCGAGATGGGTTGCACGCTGAGCGGCCTGCCTTTCACGCTCACCTCCGCCAGGCTGAAAAAGGTGCTGTTGAATGGCAACACACGGTTGCCGTCGCTGCTGGTGCCTTCGGGAAAGAGAACCAAGCTACCGCCTTCCTCCAGGCGGGCAAGCATCTGATCGCGCTGTCCGCCACTACGGCTCACCCTGCGCTCGACGAAGATCGTATTGACACTTTTAGCCAGGATGCCGAACAAAGGCCAACCTGCCACCTCCGCCTTGGCAACAAAGGACGCGTCAAGCAGGGTCGAGAGCACGATAATATCCAGATAGGACGCATGATTGGCCACATAAAGCGCCGGCGCCGGCGCCGGCGCCGATCCACTTCGCTGTACCTCAAGGCCCAACAGCCAGCAATTTCCGCGATGGTAGAGCCTGGGAATCAACCGTTGCAGGCGCGAGCCCACTAGCACGAAGAGAAGCTGCAACGGCAAGAGCGTCAGCGTCCAAAGAATAAAGCCGGTGGTCAGCACAACCCCTCGCAGCGCAACCATCTTCAATTTGATCAGACGGAGACCGGACGGTGAATATCGGCGCCGTAATGCTGGCGATACTTGTCAGTCACCCAGTCGGTCTTGACCACGATACAGACATCAATAGTCTGGAACTGCTCGTCGATCACCGCGCCGTCGCCGACGAAGCCGCCGACCCGCAGATAGCCCTTGATCAAGGGCGGTAGGGCGAGCCGCGCCTCGCGCCGTTCGATCGCGTCAGCGGCGATGCGATCCATCGGCGTAAACAGCGCCGTCAGGGCGCGCGGGCGCAAGCCCTCGGGCGCCAGATGGTTGTGATAGAGATAGGACAACGGCAGCGCCACACTGTCGGGCTCAACGCCCTCAAAGCTGGCGCACCCGAACATCAATGCAATATCGAAATGAAAGACGTACGCGGCAATACCGCGCCATAGCAAGGCCATGGTCGCACGATTGCGGTATTCGGCGGCAACGCAGGAGCGGCCCAACTCCATAATCTCACCGCTACTCGCCAGCAGCTCTGAGATATCGTACTCGCTAGCCGTATAGAATCCGCCCTTGCGCATGGCCTCACTGCGGCGGTTGAGACGATAGGTACCAACCACCGAGTCTTGCGGGTGAGGTCTATCGTGGTCAATAACAAGCAGATGGTCGAAGCATTCATCATGGCTGTCGAAATCACGCCTGCGCGACCGCATCTCGTCACTCGGGCGGGCGCTCATCTCCTCGTAGAAGACGCGGTAACGCAGGGCTTGTGCGGCATCGATCTCGGCCGCTCCACGAGCAAGGCGCGCCTCCAGATTTCCAGCATGGATGCCGCCATGGGGGTCGTCAAAAGTCTCGGCAGTGCTCATGGCTCTATGGGCCCTTTGTCGGCGTGGTGGCCGGCGACTACTATCAATCCTCGCTCGTCTCCAGCGGTATGCCGTAAAGCTCCAGCCGGTGCCCAACGAGATGGAATCCGAGCTCTTTGGCCGCCAATTTTTGCAACGCCTCGATCTGGTCGTTGTGAAACTCGATCACCCGCCCCGTCTCAATGTTGATGAGGTGGTCGTGGTGCTGGCTGCCGCTTTCCTCGTAGCGGGCTCGGCCATCGCCAAAATCGTGCCGCTCGAGCACCTCGTTCTGTTCAAAGACACGCACCGTCCGATAGACCGTAGCTAAGCTGATATGGGGGTCGATGAGGATTGCTCTCCGACAGACCTCATTGGCGTCGGGATGATCCTTCGCGTCGGACAGAACCCGTGCAATGACCCGCCGCTGCCCGGTCATTTTCAGGCCCTTCTCAACACACAGTCTTTCCACGCGCGACATCGCTTTCGCAGCCTGTGTCACGATAGGGATTCTGCCTCCTCCCAATTCTTTTCTGCTTAATCTCGCGAACGCCAGTATATGGCAGAGCGGGCCCAGGAACAACAGAGCCCCACCGCCCGTTGACGGTCATGGCGGCAATCGGCCACCATGGTAACATGGAAACGCAAGCAACAGACACTGCCGCGGACCGGCAACTCGACATTACCCATTTGCAATGCCCGATGACCTTCGTGCGCACAAAACTCACGCTTGAAGGCATGGAAGCCGGCGAAATTCTCGCGGTACGCCTTAATGCCGGCGAGCCGTTGGAGAACGTACCACGCTCGGTCGGCGACATGGGTCATGAGGTGGTCTCGCTGACGCCGGAGGCCGAGGGCGGCCCCTACCTGCTGCTGGTCCGCTTGTGCTCAAAAAGCTAGCGATCGGCGCAGGACCAAAGCATCGGCGGGTGGCCCGCCGGGGCGGCGAAAATAGCCACGTCGGCTGCCGACCTCCAGGAACCCCTGGCCGCTATAGAAGTCGCGCGCCGACGCATTGTCCACCGGCACCTCCAAGACCATCGACATCGCGCCCTGGGCGGCTACCCGCACCATCGCACCTGACAGCAGAAGGCTTGCGATCCCGGCGCGGCGATGGTCGGGACGCACGCCGAGCGTGATCACCTCCGCCTCCTCGCCAAGCATCCGCCAAAGCAGGAATCTAAGCAGCGCATCATCGGCCGATACAATGCTAGCGGAGTTGCCTGGATTGCACAGCAGACCGCAGAAAGCAGAGGCGTCCCAGGCCTCAGCAAAACACACCCCGTGCAGAGTGGCGAGGATCTGGGCGTGAGCCGGGCCTGCGGCTAGCAGGCGCAGTGCTCTCACGGCGTGCGCGGCAAGCGTGCATCGGGCGGGCGCAGATAGAGCGGTGCCACCGGCACACCGACCGCCGGCAGCGAGCGCGTCGCAGCCAGGGCCACGGCCACAGCAGCATCCGGGCAGCCGTCGCCGGGCAAGGCGGTCACCCCATCCCCGAGCAAGTCCGCCATGCGTTGGGCAGCCGTTCCAACCACCTGCAGGGGCGGAACCCAGGGCTCAGCCGCCAGGGCGTCGGCACTGCGTGCCGCCGGCTCGCCGAGGGGAGTTAGGTCGGTCGCGAAAACCTGGCCGTAGATCTCACCGCGACGGGCATCAATCGCCGCCATGAGGCTGTGGCCCCGCCGCGCCACCGGCACGGAAGCCGCCAGGACCTCCAGCGTAGTCAGACCGATCAGCGGCCGCGTGGCAGCGAGCGCCAGCCCGCGCGCCGCCGCCAAGCCGATGCGGAGGCCGGTGAAGGTGCCCGGACCGCGGGTGACAGCAAAGGCGTCGATATCGCCATAAGCGAGACCAGACTCGGCCATCACTGCCGCAACCATGGGCATCAGGGCTTCCGCATGGCCACGCACCATGAGCCGGCGCTGCGCCATCGCCACGGCCCCATCCACCCAAAGTGCGACTGAACACGCCTCCGTCGCTGTATCCAATGCTAGCAGACGCATCATGCCGCCTTGGTATAGAGTCCGGCACCATGCCTTTGGTCGCGATCGAGCCGCCCGCCTATGACCTCAGCGTGACGATGGCCTATGCGGGCGCGGACAATTTCACAGGCGCACCGATCTACGCCCGCGCCGCCTGTTATCTGCATCCGGATGCCGCCGCCTGCCTGGCGCGTGCCATCATGGCAGCCAGCCAGTTGGGCCTGCGGCTGCTGGTTTTCGACGCCTTCCGCCCGGTCGAGGCGCAGTGGGCGCTGTGGGCGCACACGCCGGACCCGAATTTTCTCGCCGACCCGCGCCGCGGCTCGCCCCATTCGCGTGGTGTCGCCATCGACCTCACCCTGCTCGACGGTACCGGACGGGCGTTGGAGATGGGTACCCCGTTCGATCATTTCTCGCCCCTTTCGCATCACGGCGCGCGCGGGGTCCCCGACACCGCACAGCACAATCGCATGCTGCTGCTCGGCCTCATGACCGTGGCCGGCTGGGACTTCTACCGCAATGAGTGGTGGCATTATCAGCTTTTTAACCCCCGCCGTTACCCCCTACTCCACGATCGCGGCGCCGGCACGCGCCTGATGGCTCAGAGAACCTGACACACGTCCTCAAAGGCGAACCGCGAGTGGCGGGGCACGAGACCATCTGGGTCACCCCGGCCGATACAGCAAAGAAAATTCGAGTGATAGGTGGTATCGCCGAAGAATTCCCGATCGCCGCCGGCATTGTCAAAGCCTGACATCGGCCCACAATCAAAGCCCAAGGCACGCGCCGCAATCAGCAGATAGGCACCCTGCAGAGTACCGTTGCGCAAAGCCGTGATACGAATGTGCTCGTCCTTGCCGACGAATCAGGGGCGCGCATCCACGTGGGGAAATAGCTTGTGCAGATGGTCGTAGAAGGCGAGATCGTGGCCAATGATGGTAGTGACGGGCGCCGTCATCACTTTTCCAATATTGCCGGCAGACAAATGCGGGCGTAAGCGCTCTTTGCCCTCCTCACTGCATAGAAAGACAAAGCGCGCGGGACAGCTGTTAGCGGTTGTAGGACCCATACGTGCCAAATCATGGATCGCGCGCAGGTCAGCCTCATTGGGCGCCTCATCGCGCCAGCGATTGTAGCTGCGGGCATGGCGAAAGACTAGATTCAGAGTATCGTCGTCGAGGGTTAGCATCGCTCCGCGTCTCCGTTTCTCAGTATGTTGCTCGGGCAATTCGGTCGTGCAGCTTGTCTTCCGAAGTCTGGCACGCTAAATATCGCCCCGTCGAGATCGAAGCCGACGCACACTCGAGTATGACCGTGGAACATGGAGATGTCGGCTTGTTAAAGCTGCGGCCCGCGCGCCGTAAAAGTTCCGTTGCGACCGTGACGACGGCGCTTCTGATACTGCTACATGCCGTCTTGCCGACAGTTGCAGACGATTCCGCGGTGATCTTATCCTATCAGCGATTCGCTGAAGAGCCCGGCAGGCTGACCACGACCCTGGCCGAACTCGACGCTCATATCGCGCACCTTCGAGACGGTGGCTATCAGGTGTTGTCGATCAGCCAAGTCATAGCAGCAATCACAGGCGGCCTGCCTTTGCCGCAGCGAGCGGTGGCGATCAGCATCGAGGGCAGCCACGAATCAGTGTACAGGTTAGCTTGGCCACGTTTCAAGGCCGCCGGCTTTCCCTTCGCCGTCATGGTGACGACCGACGCGGTTGAGCGTGGCGGCAACGCCGCCGGTTGGGACAACTTGCGCGAGATGGCCTCGGCGGGCGTGGAAATCGGAACCCACGGGGCCTTCTACCGGGTGCAGGTCGGACGCAGCATGGCCGGGGTGGCGGCTGATCTGGCGCGTGCTCGCCGCCGCATCGCCGGAGAGCTTGGCGCCCCGCCGCGTATCTTTTCCTATCCCTATGGACAGTACGACGGCCGCGTACGCGAGCTGGTCGCGGAGCACGGCTTTGTCGCAGCCTTGGGCCAGCAGTCGGGTCCAGCTTATTCGGGAAGCGATATCTACGCTTTGCCGCGCTTCTCCGTGTTTGGCCCCTTTGCCGAGCCGGCGCGCTTTCGGCTGGTGCTCGAAGTGCTGCCGCTGCCTGTCAGTGAGCTTGTGCCAGCGCTGCCGATCGTCTCCAGCAATCCGCCACCGATCGGTTTTACCGTGGCCGAAGGAATCGGGCCCTTGAACCGCCTCGCCTGCTTTGCTAGCGGTCTCGGGCAATTGCCACTCAACCGCCTCGGCGCGCGCCGCATCGAGTTGCGCCTGGATGCGCCGTTGCCAGGCGCCAGGGTACGCATCAACTGTACCATGCCCGCACGCGACGGCGACTGGCGCTGGCTGGGCCTACATCTGGTATTACCCCCGGCACCAGCTAATTAGACGGCGCGGACCTCCATAACCTCCGGCACGTAGTGGCGGAGCATGTTCTCGATGCCGCCCTTGAGGGTTGCCGTGGAGCTCGGACAGCCGGCGCAGGCGCCATGCATCTCCAGCATGACGACACCATTTTGGAAGCCGTGAAAGATGATATCGCCGCCGTCCTGAGCCACGGCCGGACGTACACGTGTATCCAGCAGTTCCTTGATCTGATCGACGATCTCGGCATCAGCTTCAGAAAAGTCGCTACTTTCGCCCGCACCTTCTGCCACACCCTCTGCCGCGTCCAGCAGCATCGGCGCGCCGACCACGTAATGCTCCATAATGACCCCAAGAATAGACGGCTTGAGCAACTGCCATTCGGCAACTTCTGTTTTGGTGATCGTGACGAAGTCAGAGCCAAGAAAAACGCCGCTGACACCATCAATCAGAAACAGCCGCTCCGCCAGGGGCGAGCGGCGCGCCGCCTTGGCATCGGTGAAATTGGCCGTGTCATCAGCGAGAACGGTCTCGCCGGGGAGAAACTTCATGGTCGCCGGGTTGGGTGTGGGCTCGGTCTGGATGAACATGCGGCCAGCTCCGTTACGGTCTTTGCAAAATGCGTTGATCAGCTCTGTTAGATATTCCACTGCATACGTCGGTGATCTGGCGGCCAAGGTCAAGAGGGTAGCCTCCCTCATGTGAGCTTGAGAAGCTGCTCCTCGGTAAGGTTACCGGGCACGATGGTGAGCGGAATGGTCAGTCGCTTAGTTGCCTCGCCGGATAGCCGGCGCACCAGCTCGTTTGAGCCCTGGCCTTCCGGCGCCACGCCGAGCACCAGAATGTTTATCGATGGATCTTTCTCGATCAGCTTGAGTATCTCGTCGGCACAACGGCCCTCGCGCACCTCCAGAATGGGCCGGATACCAACTTGCTCCTGAACCTCACCGGCAAGCTCCTGCAATATCTGCTCGGCCTCCTCGCGGCGCTCCTCGCCCATCAACTTCTCGACCGCTACCCAGTGCTGAAAATCAGCCGGCTCAATGACGTAGAGCATGACCAGACGGCCATCGGTATTGCGCGTGCGCAAGGCCGCGAAGCGCAGCGCCACGCGACAATCCTCGCTACCGTCCACGCAAACCAGGGATTTAACCCGGCCGGCGACATGCTCAGCCACTTCCGCCATCAATCGATCAGCTCTTTCGGAACACCACGCCCGCCAACCATCCTGCCATCAGCGCTACCGCGACCGCAAGCAGGCCGTAAAGCAGGGGCTGCTGGCGCGAAAAGCCGAACATCGTGGCGCCGAAACCCGATTTGGAGACCTGCAGTGCCGCCGTCCGCTTGCTGAGCAGGATGCCATCCTCAAACAGATAGACATCGGCGTGGAACAACCCTGTCGGCACATTGGCCGGAAAAGAGAAGGTGGTGCGGAACAAACGCTTGCCAACATGGCCGATCGGCTCCACGGCGCTGCGCACCAGCCCCTGGCGCTCGAGAATGCGCGGCAGGGCCGCGCGGAAGGCATCAATCTCAGCGCCGCTGCCCTCAAAGGATGGCGACAGATGCACGTTCTCGAAACCTATCCGGTGCTCGGCAAGCAAGGCCGCATCAGCAATCTCGGCCAAGGGCCGGCTGGCGGCAACGGCGTAATAGCCGGGCGCTGCGGCGAAGATGACCTCCTCGCGGTTAAGCCACATGCCCGCCACGCGCGCCTTTCGGCGCACCACCGCGGCCTTTTCCGGCCCGCGCAACACCACCACCACATCGCCGTCGCCGTCACGGGTGCCGAAAAGCAGCACCTCGGCGCCAGTGAAGCCCGAGGTGATGGCTATCTTATGGGAGCTGAGATCGATAACCACTGTCTGCGCCAGCACCGGCGCTGCGGCGAGCGTGGCGCAAAGACCGAGAATGGGTAGTGGCCACCTCATTCAATAACCGGCGCGACGCTGAAGAACTCATCAGGCTCAATCATCAAATCAAGCCCGAGCTTGGCGCAGACCGCAAGCACCAGAAGTGCCAACAGGCCGCGCAGCTGCTCGCCGCGAAGAGCGGCGCCGAGGCGGCTACCGAACTGGGCACCAACCACGGCACCGGCCAGCAGCAACAAGGCCAGAACCATGTCGACGGTCTGGTTGGTGACGGCATGCAGCACTGTCACGATAGCGGTGACGAAAATGATCTGGAACAGAGAGGTGCCGACCGCTACCGAGGTTGGCATGCCCAGCACGTAGATCATTGCCGGAATAAGGAAAAAGCCGCCACCGACGCCCATGATGGCCGCCAATATGCCGACCCCAAACCCGATTGCCACCGGGAGCAGCGCACTGATATAGAGCTTCGACTTGCGGAAGCGCATTTTCAGCGGCAGGCCGTGCAGCCAGTTGTGCTGGTGCAGCTTGCGTCGGGGCGCGCCCTTTTGCCGCCGCCGCATAGTGTTGGCGCTCTCGATGGCCATCAGCAGCCCGACAGTACCGAGAAAGCCTACATAGGCGAGGGAAATGGCGGCATCGATTTGGCCCATCTCCCGCAGCTGGCGGAACAGCCAGACGCCGAATACAGAACCCCCGGCGCCACCGCAGAGCAGCACGGCGCCCATCCTAAAGTCCACATTGCCGCGCCGCCAATGGGCAAGTAGGCCGGAGACGGAGGCTGCCGTGATCTGATTGGCCTCGCTGCCCACGGCAACGGGTGGCGGCACGCCGATGAAGATCAGCAACGGCGTCATGAGAAAACCACCACCGACACCGAACAGTCCTGACAAAACGCCGACCGCAGTCCCCATGCCCAGCAAAAGCAGCATGTTGACCGACATTTCTGCGATCGGTAGATAAATATCCATGTGAACCGGCTTTCAGCATGCCGATTTCTCGTATTATAGGTTATTGCGCCAAGGCATCCTCTGATCAAGCGCTTTCTCGCTAGCAGCCGCACGCGGCAGCTTTAGCGTGACATTACGGCTGCAAGAAGCCTACCAACCGCTTGGCCTCGGCGATGATCGGGGCTGCTAGGGCCTCGGCACGCTCGCCGCCGTCGCGGAGCACCGCATCGACATCGCCAGGCGCCCTCATGAGACGCTTCATCTCTTCGCCGACCGGCGCCAGGACCTCAACCGCCACCTCCGTAAGTTTGGCCTTAAAGTCGGAAAAGCTAGCAGCAGCGTATTCGCCGCAAACATCGGAAACCGAACGATCGGTCAAAGCCGCGTAAATGCCCACGAGGTTTGCCGCTTCGGGGCGCGACACGAGGCCGGCTGGCTCGCCGGGCAGGGGATCAGAATCGGTCCGCGCCTTGCGAATCTTGCAAGCGATTTCATCGGCGCCGTCGGCCATGTTGAGGCGCGAATATTCCGACGCATCCGACTTGCTCATCTTCTTCAACCCGTCGCGCAAGCTCATCACCCGCGCCGCCGCTTCCTGGATTATCGGCTCTGGCTGGGGAAAGAACTCCGGCTCGAACATGCTGTTGAAGGCCTGAGCTATATCGCGGGCGAGCTCCAGATGCTGCTTCTGGTCGTCGCCCACCGGCACGTGGGTGGCTTGGTAAACGAGGATGTCGGCCGCCATCAGGGTGGGATAGGCGTAGAGCCCGACGGTGGCGTTCTCGCGGTGCTTGCCCGCCTTCTCCTTGAATTGGGTCATGCGGTTGAGCCAACCGAGACGAGCAATACAGTTGAAAATCCAGGCAAGCTCGGCATGCGCGGCGACCTGGCTCTGGTTGAAGATGATATTGCTCTTGGGGTCGATCCCCGCCGCCAGAAGTCCGGCTGTCACTTCGCGTGTATTGGCACGGAGGCCGTTCGGATCCTGGGGCACAGTAATGGCGTGCAGGTCGACGACGCAGTAGAGGCAGTCAAAGTCGTCTTGCAGCCGCGTCCAATTGCGAATGGCACCGAGATAGTTGCCGAGATGGAGGTTTCCCGTTGGCTGCACGCCGGAAAAAATTCGCCCTTTAACCTCACCCATCGTCGACTCCCGCTGGGGTTAAGCCGCGCTGCTCACGGCGCTGGCCCGTGTATCGGCTAGACCGGGCAAGGTCAACCGGTGCTTGACTTTTTAGTGCAATCCAAACCAAACCTGTGGACGATGACCGGCTGCGCGGGGGAAGTACTTTCTCCATGCCCAACCCGGCAATCGCCGCGTCCGAATCGATTGGTGACAGCGTCAAGACTACTGCCTGCTATCAGTGCACATTACGACATTCGGTGTCTGTCTTTTCGGTTGCCCGCTTCCTCACCACGCCTCGGATATAACCAGATGTCTTGTGACCGATTTGCAGGAGGCAGCCCGGCCCAGCGGCGCAGTATGGTGTAGACTGGCTCCATGTCCGCATTTCCCCATCTCGCACAACCATTGGAGGGGCCGCGCTTGCGGCTCAAAAACCGCATCGCACACCCTGCCATCCTGACCCTGTTGGTGCAGAACCAGGAGGTCAGCGAAGCGTTTCTGCGCTACCACGCGAACCGCGCCAAGGGTGGAGCCGCGATGATCGTGGTGGAGCCGGTCAACGCGCTGTCTTGGCAGAGCCAGCACCAGGCGCAGCTAAATGTCTATGACAATGCGGCGCTGCCCGGCTTGGCCCGCCTGGCGAACGAAGTCCGCAGCCACAACTGCCGCATCTTAGCGCAGATCCAGGATCACGGCCGCGGTAACTATTCCCGCACTCGCCCCGATATTACCTATGGGCCGAGCGCGCTGCCTGACGATGAAAGCGGCGGCGTGCCTTATCCACTGTCGGGCGACCAGGTGGCAGAGATGATAGCGGCCTTTGCCGCCAGCGCCCGACGCTTGGAGAGCGCCGGCTTCGATGGCGTCGAGCTGTCGTGTGCGCATGGCCATCTTTTTCACCAGTTTCTTTCGCCCCACAGTAACCACCGCGATGATCGCTATGGCGGCGACTTCGCCTCCCGCCTGCGGCTGGTGCAGGAACTGATCGCAGCCATTCGTAGCGCCTGCGGCTCGGCTTTTGTCATCGGGCTAAAGCTACCTGCGGATGAGGGCATCACGGGCGGCATCGACCTTGCCGAGGCCAAGCGCATCACCGAGGCGTTGGCCGACCCGCATGTCATCGACTTCATCGCCTATGCCTGGGGCACCCAATCGAACACGCTGCATTGGCATGTCCCCGACGGCCATTGGCCGCGCATGCCTCACGTCGCACGTATTGCCGAGCTGCGTGCTGCCGCGGCCGGCATCCCCGTGATGGCACTTGGGCGGATCGTCGACCCGAACGAAGCGGAAGCTGTGCTAACCGCCGGACAGGCCGACCTGGTTGGCATCGGCCGCGCCATGATCACTGATCCGGCCTGGGCCCGGAAGGCCTTAAGGGGGCGCGGTTACGCGATCCGCCCCTGCGTCTCCTGCAATACCTGCTGGGGCTCAGTCGCGACGCCGTCGGCAATCACCTGCGACAACAATCCGGCGCTGGCGACGCCGGGGGAGATCGACGGCGTGCCGGCGCGTGAGCAAGGCTTGCGGCGTATTGTGGTTGTGGGCGCTGGCGTGGCCGGGTTGGAAGCGGCCTGGGTCGCCGCTGCGCGCGGACATGACGTCACGCTGTTCAGTGCTTCCGGCAAACTCGGTGGACGGGCGCGCCTTGCCGCGACCTTGCCCGGGGCCGAGGCTCTCGCCGGTGTCTATGATTACCAAGGCGCCGAAGCTCAAACCCGAGGCGTGCGGATCGAGCTCGGCATAAAGGCGACGATGACGGACATTCTCGGCCTCGCGCCTGATGACGTGGTCTTGGCCAGCGGCGCGCGCATGGCCTGGCCCGAGTACCTACTGGGCGATCGGGAAGCTATGTCAGCCATCCCGGATTTGCCGTCAGCAATAGCCGCCCTGTTGGCACACCCCGGCCGCCACGCCGGCACCGCAGTCGTGATCGACGAGGATCACAGCAGCTTCACCTACAATGCGGTAGATTGGTTAGCCGAGCATTTTGACCATGTGGTGCTATTGACCAGCCGCGATACCGTGGCACGCCACGAGCATCGCGTGGCGCGCCAAGGCATCATCGAGCGGTTGCTCGCAAGGGGCGTCGAAAGGCGTCTCTTCCAGCTTCCTGATCTCCGCTCTGAGGAGCTTGAGGAGGGTATCGTTGGCCACCGCCAGACCATAGGCCCCGGCACCCGCCGCTTGATCGAGAAGGTCAGCTTTCTGGCCTACGCCGCGCATCGTGAGCCACGCCTTGAGCTGCTGGCACCGCTGCGCACAGCCGGCCACCGGCACCGCCTAATCGGCGATGCCCGGGCGCCACGCACCCTGCTTCACGCCACTCGCGAGGGACACGCGGCTGGGCTCGATCTTTAACGCATTGCCAGATGAGATGGCCAGGCCCTACTCACTCACCACGCCGCCCTCTGTTGCCTTGATCTCGAAGGCGGCGGCCATGAGGGCGCGGGTGTAGTCGGAGGCGGGAGACTCGAAAACCTGTTGCGCCGGACCTTCCTCGATAACCTTGCCGCCGCGCAGCACAATGATATGGTTGGCCAGCGCGCGCACCACACGCAGGTCGTGGCTGATAAAGAGATAGGCGAGGCGGTGGCG